>JAJYCU010000017.1 GCA_021778165.1 bacterium
ATTCCCTTAAATTTAAGTACGACTGCTACCAGTGTTGATATGGCTTCTGGTACTATCCCAGCTAAATTAATTAGTTACTCTAAAACTTATACTGCAACTGTCCCAACAACTGGTCAACAAAACAATGGTACAGTAACGAGTCTAAACATATCTATTGGGTTATCTTGTTCTTATATTCAAAACAACGGAAAAGCTGTAACCATTGCTAAAGGATCAGGTGTAAGCTCAGGTAATTATACTTTCATAACTCAATCTTCGATTAGCCTGAACGCAATCATGAAAAATGGTCAATGTGATACCGCTGATAGTTCTCAAACAGTTGTAGCTAATGCAATATCAGGTGGAGCAGCCTATAATCTAGCACCTAACACAACAATGCAAGTAGCGCCATTTTCAGGTTATTCTTCAAGTGATTTCACCGCAGTAAGTGGTTCAATAATTACTCAAGGAACAGACAATATAACTCAAGTTGCATCACAAACAGATATTGACAATGCTACTGCACAATTAAACACAACCAATAGTGGCGCACAGAATGTTTTGTCTCAACAAGTTATCCAAGCAGGTCTTTATCCTCTTAGCGTTACGTCAACAACTTCACAACCAACAGTTACTGATAGTGCTGCGGTTGGTGCAACTGCTACAAGTGAAACAGTTAGCGAAGTTATAGTTTATAGTATGTATGGTGTGTCTAAAGCAGATTTAGAGAGTATCTTAAACAATTCTATTGTCTCTCAAGTTAGTTCAGCTAGCCAAACAATAATTAATAATGGATTTAATAGTTTGAACCTAACTTTAAATAATGGTGCTAATACTAATCTAAATCTAACTACAACTGCTGAAATCGGACCAAATATATCAGTCGCAAATATTAAGAAAAATTCGATTGGTAAAAAAGCTGGAGATATTATCGCACAACTTAAAAGTAACCCTAATATTACAAGCGTGAAGGTTAATCTTAGCCCATTTTGGGTAAGCACAGTACCAAATAATTTATCAAAAATCACAGTTAATATTGCTAAACCCTAACTCCTTATAATGGATGATACTGAGTTAAATAAATCTATCTTGAGTCTAGATGTTGGGACAGTTAGAATTGGTTTGTCGATTGCCTCAAGATTAAATTATTTAACTAGAATTCTCCCCGCAATTTTAAATGATGATAATTTTGCTTCTAATCTTGAATCAATAATTATTCAGGAGAATATTGATAGTTTGGTTGTTGGTTTACCGCGTAATCTGTCTGGTGAAAAAACTAAACAAACAATTTATGTTGAAGAATTTGTAGACCAAAAATTAAAAATTTTTAATTTACCGGTATTTTTTCAAGATGAGAGTCTAACTAGTGTTAAGGCTGAAGAAATTTTACGTAATTATAAAAAACAATACACCAAAGCTGATATAGATTCTATGTCTGCACTTTTAATTTTAGAGGATTATTTAAAAAGTTTGGATGATAAAAAGTAATGAAGTACTCATCGGATAAGCAATATAAAAATGGTTTCTCCTTAAAAATTATTATTGTAGCTGTTTTGTTGATTATTTTAGTTTTATTGTTTGCTGGTTATTTTTACTATGAGAATAATTTAAAGGCCTATAGCAAGTCCAATGTAAGTCAAATTGTGGTAATAAAGTCAGGGTATACGTCACAGGAAATAGCTAATTTATTAGCAAGTAAGAAGTTAATAAAATCTGCTCTAGTTTTTGATATCTATCTACATTTGCTGAGTAATAAAAATCTTCAAGCTGGTTCGTATAATATTTCTCCAAATATGAATGTTCAGGCAATCGTTAATATTTTAAATAAAGGTAAGGTGGTTTCTTCGCTAGTTACAATACTACCGGGTTATAGGATAGATCAAATAAAAAGCGACTTTATTTCAGCTGGATTTAGTTCAAGTGATGTAACGTCAGCTTTTAATATTAAATTATATTCAAACTCACCGCTTTTATCTGAATTACCAGCAAATGTAAATACTTTAGAGGGGCTACTTTGGCCTGATTCATTTTTAAAAGATAGTTCAACAAGTCCTGAAACTATCATAAACGAATCGTTACAAGAGACATATCAACAAATCACACCATCCTTAGTGGCTAAATTCAATAAAGAAGGACTAAGTATTTATCAGGCTCTTACGCTTGCTTCTATTATTATCAAGGAAGTTTCTACCCCATCTGATCAGGCTCAGGCTGCTCAAGTATTTTTAACTAGGTTATCGCTTAATATGCCTTTAGGCTCAGATGTTACTGCTTTATATGGAGATGTTGTCAATAACCAACCAACCAATTTAAATTATGACAGTCCGTATAATACCCTGATTCATGTAGGTTTACCTCCAAGCCCAATTGCTACAGTATCTCTAACAGCGCTAAATTCTATAGCCAATCCAGCAAATACTTCTTGGTTATATTTTGTAACTGGCGATAATGGTACTACATACTTTTCAAAAACAGCAGCCGAACAACAACAAAATACAGCGCTATATTGTCATAAACTTTGTCAGCTCTAAGTTGAATATCTTAAATGTTTTGGGTATAATAATAAACATAAAAATAAACATTTGTTTAAATTGTTGGTTTATTTTTAATTTTATGGAGTAGCAATATTAGTAATCATTCTGTTTTAACTATTGGCGCAACTAAAAAAAAGTTCAAAAGTAGAGTTAGTATCTCTTTAAAACTTGCTTCTGCTCGAAAAATACCTAAGATTGGTAAGAGTTTTATTATTATAGGCAGTAATATTATTCTTTTATATTTGATTTTTATTTTCGTTTCACAATCAAGTAATGCCGCAGGCACAGTTAGTAATATTAACTTAGGTCAGTCTAATTTAGTTTCAAGTACTAGTATTAGCCCTGTTGATCAGGTTTCTTCAGCGAATATCGCACTTACTGTTGCTCAAATGGCTAATTTACCAGAAACTACTGCTATATCAAATCAAGCACAATCACAGCAATCAGAAATTAGTTCAGCTAGTACGAATAACGAAATAGTAGCTAAACCTCAAGTGGTAACGACCGCTTTAAAATCAAGAGCAGATATATTTTATTATGTTACGGCTCCAGGAGATACTCTAGCCTCCTTAGCAACTAAGTTCGGAGTTACAGAAAATTCAATATCATGGTCGAACAATTTAATTTATAACAATTTAACTGTTGGTCAAAAGTTAGTTATACCACCAATGAACGGTATAGTTTATAAAGTTAAGTCAGGTGATACGCCTACAAGTCTAGCCAGTACATATAATTCATCTGCTTCTCAAATTATCCAAGATAATGATGCTGAAATTACTGGTTTAATTCCTGGTGAGCAGATTATTATACCTAATGGCGTCAATCCAGTAAAGTATGCTTCATCATCTTATAATACTTATTTTCCTTGGGGTACAAACCCAATTTATGGTTTTAATGGCTATTATTTTGGTTGGTGTACGTGGTACGTTGCTACTCAAATATCTATTCCTAGTAACTGGGGAGATGCATATAACTGGGCTAATGCAGCAGCACAGAGTCCTGGTTGGAATGTAGGCTCTGTTCCAGCGGTAGGCGATATTGCTCAAACAACTAGTGGCGATCATGTCGCTATCGTTCGAGCTGTAAACCCAAATGGAACTATATGGATATCGGAAATGAATTCATATGGTCAAAGATCAATGATTGATGGAACAAAAACAGGTGGTTGGGATGTTGTTGACTGGAAAGTTGTCCCTGATTCATTCTTTCCTCATTACATTTACCGTTAAATTGATTTTGTAATTGTTAGATCTTAATTTATTCTTAGTTTAGATGAGTTTTGTAGATTATATTGTACTTAAAGTTAAAGCAGGCGATGGTGGTGATGGCCATTTAAGTTTTCATCACGAAAAATTTGTTGATAAAGGCGGTCCTGATGGTGGCGACGGTGGCGACGGTGGCGATGTTATTATTCGTGCTTCTAATAATCAGGATACATTAGCTAAATTTCGTTATCATAAGGAAATTTTGGCTGGTGATGGTTTACCTGGACAAAAAAATAATCGACATGGTAAAACGGCAGATAATAAAATAATTGATGTCCCTGTTGGCACAGCAGTTTACTTAGAAGATCGATTGATAGTAGATTTGATAACTAATGAACAAGAGTATGTTATCGCAAAAGGTGGCAAGGGTGGTTTTGGTAACGCTCACTTTGTTTCTTCAAAACGTCAAACACCTAGGTTTGCTGAAAAAGGATTACCAGGTGAAAAGTTTGTCTATCGGTTCGAGTTAAAATCAATTGCAGATGTTGGGCTCATCGGTTTACCTAATGCTGGCAAGTCTACATTATTGTCTAAAATAAGTCATGCTAAGCCCGAGATTGCAGACTATCCTTTTACAACCCTAAAACCAAATCTTGGAGTAGTAGATTACAAGGGTCGTTCCATTTTATTTGCCGATATTCCTGGTTTAATCGAGGGCGCAGCTGAGGGTCGTGGACTTGGGCATGACTTTCTGAGGCACATTGAAAGAACTAGGCTAATTATTCATATGATAGATGTTAATTCTGATGATGTCATAAGAGATTACCAATTAATTAATCAGGAATTAAAAAAATACAGCCGCGCATTATTCAAGAAAAAACAGATTGTAGTTTTTAGTAAAATCGATAGTCTTACGCCTGAAAATGTCTCTATTAAGATAGATTATTTAAGATCTACTCTACCTAAGACAATTAAATTAATAACGATTTCATCTTTTAGTAGGCAAGGCGTAGATCAGTTATTGGAATTAATAAGATTAGAACTTGAAAAAATTATTAAACCAGCAAAAGAAATTCCGGTTGTAAAATTGACAGCTGATCTGAAAGACTCGTGGCAAGTTCAAAAAGTTAAGAAAGGATTTTTGATTAGTGGTTGGGAAATTGAAAAATTTGCCTTTAAAACTGATTTTAATAATGACGAATCTGTCATGAGATTAAAAAATATTCTAAAAAGAAAAGGGATTATTAAAGAATTAATTAAGAATGGCATTAAACCAGAAGATAAGATAATGTTTAATCGACTTGATGATTTTTTAGTATATTAATTTTAGTTAAGATAAATAATTATGTATAATAGAGGGATATATGGCAAATCAAAAAGAGGGAAGTAATTTAAAGTTTGGTTTTATTATTGTAGCTGTCGTGGTCTTATTTTTTATTGGTCTAATTATTTTTAAAGGACCGACTCCAAATAAATCTACGACTGGTTCAAGTATTGTTGGTCGAAAGCCAGCTTCCTCATCAATTGTTAATAAAGTTACTTCTGTTAGTATGGCTACTCTTGATACGGTTGGTCTCGGAACGGCAACAAATTTACCTACCAAGGTTTCAGCTCCATCGCTAACAAACAATTCTAAACCAGAATTTTTTTACGAAGGTGCCGAATATTGTCCTTTCTGTGCGACTGAAAGATGGGCAATGGTTATAGCATTATCTCATTTTGGTAGTTTCTCTAATTTAAGCCAAACAACTTCATCTTCAACCGATGTTTATCCTAATACACCTACATTCTCATTCTATCAATCAACCTATAAGAGTAACTATATTAGTTTTGTACCGATTGAAATCTATTCTAATATTCCAACAGGTAATGGTGGTTATACTAGTTTAGACATTCCCAATTCAGCTCAGATTAACTTAGTTAATAAATATGATGCAAGCCCGTATGTACCAGCATCATCAACTGGATCGATACCTTTTATGGATTTTGGAGGTAAATATATTGTTTCGGGTGCAACTTATAGTCCAACTGTCTTGCAGGGCAAAACTGCCGATCAGATAGCTAGTAGTTTATCTACTCCAACTGATCCGATTGCACGAGGTGCCGATGGTGCTGCTAATGGGATGATTGCTACACTTTGTAAGTTAACTAATAATCTACCAGTCACAACGTGTGATAGTAATATAAAATCTATTGAAGCTACATTTTAAGTTAAGGAAATGCTAAAAAATCAAATTAAAAAATTTTCAATTATCGGGATTGTTTTAAGTACCTTAGGTTTAATAGACAGTATATATTTAACGATTGTTCATTATAATACATCTGTACCACTCGCTTGTCCGGAAACTAAATTTATTAACTGTCAAAAAGTAACCTCTAGTTCCTATTCAATGATCGGTCACATTCCAATAACCTTCTTTGGTATATTTTTCTTTCTAATCTTTCTAATTTTGAATTTACCAGTTTTTTGGCGGACTGCTGATCAGCTAATTAGGTTAAGTCGATTGATTATGATAAGCCTAGGATTAGTTAGTGTTTTCTATTTAGTCTACGTCGAACTGTATAAGCTAAATTCAATTTGTCTTTATTGTACAGGCATCCACATTATTGTTTTTATCTTATTTATTTCAACAATATTTGGGCATCTTATTACGAATATACAACCAGAGCCTGAAGCTTAAATTAATTAGTTACCAAAAATATTTGGTTTGAAGTGCAGTTCATTTGAATAGAGTAATGTTCGGTTGTATTTATTTTTTAATTTACTATTTGAAAGAAATTTATTTTTAGACAAAATGTAACCAAAAATAACCGAAAAAAACATAGTAATAAGTAGCCAGCCAACAAAATTAATTTGAATATTTGTGCCTGGAATAATACCTAAAAAAATTAAGCTATTCATAGAATTTGATACCACACTCGTTAAATTAATTGATATTATACTTATATTTGTAGCTATGTCAAGTATATTGTATAACATAACCATTATGGCATTCAGTATCGATTTTTATTAATTTTTAGGGTATAATACATCAACTAACTTTTTTAGATATGGCAGAACAAATAATAATCAAAGGTGCTAGAGAACACAATCTTAAGAATATAGATATAAATATTCCTAGAGATAAATTAGTTGTTATCACAGGCTTAAGTGGCTCAGGTAAATCTAGTTTAGCTTTTGATACAATCTATGCTGAGGGTCAAAGACGTTATGTTGAATCGCTTAGTTCTTATGCCAGACAATTCTTGGGTATTATGGAGAAGCCAGACGTAGATCAGATTGATGGACTTAGCCCAGCAATTAGTATTGATCAAAAATCTACATCAAGAAATCCTCGTTCAACGGTTGCTACTGTTACGGAAATTTATGATTATTTAAGATTATTATTTGCAAGAATTGGTGTTCCGCATTGTCCAATAGATGGTACTGAAGTTAAAAGACAGACACCTGAATCGATTATGTCTAAAGTTAAAAGTATAGCTTCTGGCACCAGAATGATTATTTTGGCACCAATAGTAAATGACAAAAAAGGGGCCTTCGAACATATTAAAGAACAGTATTTACGAGTTGGATTTGCTAGAGCTAGAATCGATGGAATTATCTATGCACTTGATGAATTTCCAGAGTTAGACAAGAATTATCGGCATAACATAGAAATAGTTGTTGATCGATTAATTAACAATGAAGATAATAGCGGGCGATTAGTTCAATCAATCGAACAAGCTCTTGAGGTTGGTGCTGGGAATTTGATGATTCTAGATGATGATAAATCTGAAATTTCCAGCTTTAGTTTATTATATGCTTGTGAAAAACACCCCGATATTGTTATTCCAGAATTAGAGCCTAGAACATTTAGTTTTAATAGCCCACAAGGTGCATGTCCGGTATGTACGGGTCTTGGCAATAGGCTAGAAGTAGACCCTAGTTTAGTGATTCCAAATGGTCGTTTAACTATAAGTGAAGGGGCTATAAGACCTTATAATAGAATTAATGTTGACAATTGGTACATGAAAAAACTTCAAGCTGTTGCAGAACGTCATAATTTTTCATTGAAAGTACCAACCTCATCTCTTAGCCAAAAACAATTAGATTTAATTTTATATGGTACAGGCGAAGAAAAGTACAGACTTTCTTTAGGTAATGGCAAGTCATTTGAGACTATTTATGAAGGTGTTATACCAAATCTTGAGCGTCGTCATAAAGAGACTGATAGTGATTTTGTTAGACGCGATATAGAGAAATTTATGAAAGAAAGACCTTGTCATAAATGTCATGGTCGTCGTTTAAGAGACGAAGTTTTAGCAATTAAAATCTATACTCAATCAATTATGGACGTTTGTAATTTGTCGATTGATGATACTTATGAATGGATAGATAGTCTAAAACTAACACCGAATGAAATGAATATAGTTCGTCTGATTTTAAAAGAAATAACTGCTCGTTTACAATTTTTAAAAGACGTTGGATTAAATTATTTAACACTTCTTAGAAGCGCTACGACTCTTAGTGGTGGTGAAGCTCAAAGGATTCGTTTAGCCACTCAAATAGGGTCTGGTTTAACAGGAGTATTATATGTACTTGACGAACCTAGTATTGGTTTACACCAAAGAGATAATGGTCGGTTAATTAATACTTTGAAAAACTTAAGAGATCTAGGTAATAGCGTTATCGTTGTTGAACATGATGAAGAAACCATATTAATGGCAGATTATTTGATTGATATAGGCCCAGGAGCAGGTAGTAATGGTGGAGAAGTAGTAGCAAAAGGTACGCCAGCAGAAGTTATTAAGAATAAGAAAAGTATTACTGGACAATATTTATCGGGTGCTAGAAAAATTGATCGACCAAAGACAATAAGAAAAGGTAATCGTCAAGAATTGGTGATTAAAAATGCTACGGAAAATAATTTAAAAAATATTACAGTCAGTATTCCTTTAGGTGAGTTGGTTGTAGTAACGGGTGTTTCTGGCTCAGGTAAA
>JAJYCU010000018.1 GCA_021778165.1 bacterium
GAGTACTTCTTCCCTAACCAACTAAGTGGCGGTCAACTTCAAAGTGCTGCTATTGCGAGAGCATTAATAAATAATCCGAAGTTAATTATTGCTGATGAGCCGACCGGTAATTTAGACAGTGCTGGATCAATGCTTGTTATGGAACTTTTAACAGAGATTCATCGTAGTGGTAATACTATAATTTTCGTAACTCATAATCCAGAATTAACTCGATATGCTTCCAGAGTAGTTTATATGAAAGATGGTGCTATTGTCCAAGATGAAATTACACCGTATGGGGAAATGGCTAAAATTGCAAAAAAATTATTGAATCCTTCCCTGTCACGGACAGATGAAGATAATTTTGCGGGTGTATCAATTCTGATGCATAGAATTAATAATGATAAGAACCCCCTAAGTCGTAAACGAACAAAAAAGAAAGTAATAAAGAAGAAATTAAAATGAAAGTTACTTCAATAAATAGTTACTTTAAACTTGCGATGGGTATTATTTATAATACGAAATGGCGAAATTTTTGGACAATTTTGGGCATAATTATTGGGTTATCGTCTGTCGTAACAGTTATTTCAGTAGGCAACGGGATTAAACAGCAGATTAATGGGCAGTTAGTTAGTAAAGCGAATAATTATATTGTCATTGAACCAAAGATTACAAATCAAACAAATCATTCATCAAACAGTTTGATTAATAATTTCGAAAGCCTATCTTTAATTGGCAGTTTAAATAACAGTGATTTTCCGGTTGCTCAACAAGTTAAAGGTGTAGAGTCCGTCTCACCTTTCGGGCTAATTAGGACAAGTGTGAGCAATGGAAAATCAGTTAGTAGAGATAGTATTTTAGTTGCTACCAACAATTATTTGCCAGAGTTCCTGAATTTACCACTCGCTACAGGTCAATTCATTGATCAATTAAATGAGCCGATAAATAGTGTTGTTATAGGGCAATCCTTAGCAGCTAAATTGTTTAATGACCTTAGTCCATTAGGTTCAACAATTTATATATCAAACCAACCTTATGTTATTCAAGGAGTTTTATCCAAGGTTAATAATCTACCTCTTGGTCAACTAGTTGATTTTAATAATGCAGTTTTAATTGACTACAATAATGCTCAAACACTTACAGCAAATAATGTTTTTCTTTATCAAGTGTTTGGTAAAATTAACCCAAATCAAAACCAAATTGCAGTTAAAAGTTTATTACAATCAAATTTAAATGAATCTAATGGTAACCAAGCAAATACAAGAGTTACTAATATTAGTGAAATGTCTGATAATTCAAAAAGTATACTTAGCTTACTAACTAAGTTAATTGCAATTGTGGCTGCTATTTCACTGCTGGTTGGAGGTATTGGTGTTATGAATGTTATGTTTGTGTCGGTTGCTGAAAGAACTCATGAAATTGGCATTAGAAAAGCCATTGGTGCAACGAATAAACAAATTGTTTCTCAATTTTTGATAGAAGCCATTATCCTGAGTTTTATCGGCGGTGTGATTGGTGTTATTCTGTCTTATATAATTGACTTATTTATTGTTCTTTCTACTGCAATAAAGCCAATAATAACAATTCAATTAATTATTATCTCTTTAATAGTATCTGTATTAATTGGTGTTGTTTTTGGTTCGATCCCAGCTTTTAAAGCTTCTAGAAAAATCCCAATTGATTCTCTTAGAAATTCCTAAGGAAAGAGACTGTAGATGGCAGCAATGCCCGATATGGACATTATAAAAGCTAATATCCAACCTATAGAACTAGATAATTTTGAATTTTTCCACTGACCCATTATTTTTTTATTTCGAGCTATTAATATGATAAGAATAATTATTACTGGAGCGACAATTCCATTCAAGACAGCTGAGTATATTAAGGCTTTAATTGGGTTTAATCCAATAAAGTTTATAGCGATACCAATCAACATTGATATAATAATTACGCCATAAAAATCAAAAGCTTTATTTAATTTTAGGTTTAGTCCTTGGTATCTTTTACCGATTGTTTCACTTATAGCATAGGCACTTGATGCAGCCATGATTGGTATTGCTAGTAATCCAACCCCAATAATACCAATTGAGAATAATAAGTAAGTGGCACTACCCGCAAATGGTTTTAGAGCTAAGGCAGCTTGAGATGCAGTACTAATATTTGTTATACCATGGGAAAATAAGACGTTAGCACAAGCGGTGATTATAAAGAACATAACCAAGTTCGATAAAAACATCCCTACCCAAACATCAACTCGCATTCTTTTTAATCTACTTGGACCGTTTAATTTTCGTAGTTTTATATTAGTTTGACCGATTGATATTTCATCTTCAACTTCTTGACCAGTTTGCCAAAAAAATAAATAAGGAGTAATTGTCGTTCCGAGAATAGCACATATTAGAAGAATTTCGTTTTTACTAAAAGTTATATGCGGCAACAAAGCATAATGGAATAAAGTATGGTAGTTTGGGTGAGTTAAAATCGCTGATAATATATAGGCCAATAAAACCAAAGCTAAATATTTTAATAATCGAGCATATTTAATGTATGAGGTAAAAATTTGTAGAAATAAAATAAAAAAACCAATACCGATGATTAAATAATTAAAACTAAAATTTGGGTATAAAAGTTGTATTGCGTTAGCCATAGCACCAATGTCAGCACCAATGTTAAAAGTATTAGCAATAAATAATAGTATAGTAGCAAAGTATAGAACTTTAGGGCTGAAATGGGTTTTTATATTAGCGGCTAAGCCACTACCAGTAACTAAACCAATGCGTGCACACATTTCTTGGATGACAGCCATAAATGGTAGAGTGAAAGCTGTTAACCATATCAGACCAAAACCATATTGTGCGCCAGCTTGTGAATAAGTTGCTATTCCTGAAGGGTCATCATCAGATGCTCCAGTGGTTAAACCTGGACCTAGAAGAAACCAAAAATCCCGAGCTTTTTTAACAGGTCTCTTATAATCAATCGGAATTGCTTTAGATAATTTTTCACTGCCAGTTACGCCTTTATCGAGTAATTGTGCTGGCGCTTCGATAAACTTTTCTAGAACTTTTTTTTTCATATATTTTTGATTTATTACTTATATAATATCAAAAACTTGAGTAAACAGAGAATATTTTTTTATTGTGCGCAGTTTCCAGTTGATACGTATTTAGTATTATTTTCAGCACTTGTTAGTTCAGCTAATGGTTTTTGTGTTGTTAAGGCATATCCGACATGGTTATAGCTAGTTGATTGAGCAAAAACTATGCCGATAACTTGACCAGCACTATTTATTAATGGTCCACCTGAATTGCCCGGAATAACCTGAGCATTTATTTCATAAATGGACCTTGTGGTTGAGCTAGTCCCATAAATATTCTGACCAGTTGCTTCCACTTGATTGATTATAGTCGCCGGAACAACCGAAAAACTTCCACCACCTGGGTATCCCATAACAATTCCTTGGGTATTAGATGGATAATTTTGCGATGAAATTGTTAAAACAGGTCCAGTTAAGCCATTTACTTTCAAGATTGCTAAATCTAAATTAGGATCAAATAAGATCGTATGGGCATCATAATTTCTGCCAAATAAAGTTGTTATGTATGGGCTAGTGATGCCTGCAACTACGTGCGCATTAGTCATGATCAGATTAGGTGCTACAATAAAGCCACTGCCCTCTACGATTCCACCGCATCCTTGCCCAATAATTTTTACGACCGAGTTTTGATCGTTATTTATCACAGCAGAAAAATTACTTAAATTCGGCAGTTTCGATAAGTTTGTTATTACAGGTTCGCCGTTTATGAATACCTGTGGGAACCCATTTGGATCAATAATTTTACCTAAATCAGCCAGAATTACCGGAGCTGGCGGTAAATGATTGTTCAAATATTTAATTATTCTTGATTGATTTATATAGGGTTGAATTTGGGGCACTCTTAGAGAATTTATTAAGGCAGCAATTAACCAAATTCCTAATATTAAACTAGCTAAACTAATAATAGAACCAAGACCACTATCTAGTTGGTTTATTTTAATTTTATTTAGTTTATTTTTAATGTATATACCAAAGTATTCCATTATTGTAACGAGAATAAATGCAGTCCCAAGAGTTGTTATTAGACCGATTATAGATTTAGAGTTCGTTGTGTGCCCATATATAATTGTATATTTTTCGATTTTTGCACCAAGTAATAATCCACCAAAAAAGCCAATCGTAGAAAGAAATTGTCTAACAAAACCAATACTGTAACCTCGAAATAAACTTATAATAATTGCTATAACAATTAGAACATCTAACATTATTAATTTAATTCCCCACTTCCATTAGGATAGATTATTAAATCATTTTGATTAGTAGACCAGTAATCGATAACAGGCTGGAGTATGGTCCAAGTATCAATTATTTCATCAGCAGTCGCGAATAAAGTGTTATCTTTATTTAAAACATCAATGATAACTTTTTCATAAGAGGTATTATAAGATAATTCTTTGAAACTATTTTTATAACTAAAATCCATACTCACAGTTTCAGTAGTTCTGTCTAAACCAGGTTTTTTAACCGTTAGATAAACTCCAATACCTTCATTTGGTTGTATTCTAAAAGTCAACTTGTTTAAAGCTTGCTCGTGGTTAGCAGTAAAATTGATTATTATTTCTGTCCTTTTTTCATCCATTCCTTTGCCAGTAGTAAGGGTTATGGGTACGCCTTTCCATATACTGTTTTCAATTTCAACCGTAACAGAAGCATAAGTCTCCACCATTGAATCAACATTGTCTACTTCTTGACGGTATGTTTCATATTGGCCACGAAGGACATTTCTGGCAACTTCGTCAGTATTTATAAATGGTTTTAAATTCGATAGAATATCATGCCTAGCTAGATGGATTGACTCTTTATTAGCTAAATCTTTTGGCAGAGTTAATGTTATCAGTGCCATTAACTGTAGAAGATGACTTTGTATCAGATCTCTTAGGGCACCGATACTTTCATAGAATTTTGCTCTTCCTTCTATGCCGATCTGCTCTAAAGCGATAATTTTAATATCTTTAATATGTTGGTTGTTCCAAGCTGTTTGAAATAAAGGATTATATCTTCTGAAGGTTAGAATATTTTGAGCTGTGTCTTTAGCTAAATAATGATCTATTCGAAAAACTTGATCCTCGGTGAAATATTCTTTAGTATCATTTATTAATTTTTCGGCACTCTTAAGGTCATAGCCAAATGGTTTTTCGACTAGTAGTTTTACGTCAAATTGTTCATTATTCTCGTTTAATTCAGCTTGACCTAAATTTCTAACTACATTTGAATAAATATTAGGTGGGATGGAGAGGTATAACAAAAGATTCAGCCTATCACAATTAAAATCATTTAATTGATCTACTAGCATAGTCTTGAGAGTTTTATAATCTTCTATAGTTTGGGGGTCAAAATTTACGAATGATAATTTCTTTTTGAAATTATTAATCATTAAAGGATCTTCATTTTCGAAGTTTAGTTTATTAAAAAATTCATCTAAGTTAATATTTTGCCTAGACAATCCAATTATCTTAAATTCATTGGGCAAATAATTTTGTTTAAATAAATTAAATAAAGCTGGGATTAATTTTTTTCTTGAAAGATCCCCACTGATGCCGAATATTACTAGTATTGTTGATTCTATTTTTGTTGGATTCATGATTGTTTATTAATGTTATGTCCTCCAAAACTATTTCTCATTGCAGCTAATAGTTTTGTAGCAAAATTTATTTGACCTGATTGTGATTTTACTCTAACGTCAAAAGCTGCTTGGATGGCAGGAAGAGGTATATTTAGTTCTGATGCCATCTGAAGTGACCATTTTGCTTCACCACTTTCTGATACATAGCCATCTATTCCATCAAGTTCTGGATTTGCTTTTAAGATATCGGCACATAACTCATTTAACCATGAAGTAATTACGCTATGGTGCTGCCAAACATCAGCTGCATCGGCTAAATTCAATTCTTTGTAAGGTCCATTTTTAAGTAGATTATAGCCTTCGGCTAGACTTTCCATCATACCGTATTCGATAGCGTTATGGACCATTTTTACAAAATGACCACTTCCTGCTCGACCGAAATATTTATAACCGCCAGTAGGTGCAGCTAAAGTTTTTAAAATCGGTTCAATAAGATTAAAGCTATCTTTAGAATTTGTTCCAACCATCATCGAGAAGCCATTTGCAAAACCATGAATTCCACCAGAAGTCCCAATGTCCAACATTTGGCTACCAGCTTTTTCTATTAGCTGAGATGATTTAACTGTAAAATTAAAATTAGAGTTTCCGCCATCAATGATTAAACTATTAGTTGGTAAAATAGTTAGCCATTCTCTTATTTCATTTTCAACAAATTCAGCTGGTATCATTAACCAAATAATAACTTTATTTTGGTTAAAGCTTCGAACCAGCTGTTCTTTATTCAGAGCTCCTATAGCTCCAATCTTAACTGATTGGTCTAATAATTCTTTGTTTAAGTCATAAGTTATAACTTGATGGTTGTCGAGTAATAACTTCTCGGCTATTTGCATACCCATTTTACCTAGTCCCTGAATTGCGATTGTCATAGTTAATACTCCTAATTTATATTATATATCTTAATTGAGTTTAATTTTTTTAAAATGTTAGCCGGTATTTCATTTATATTATTTTTTTGATTCACGCTAATTTCCTTAATAATTTTGTCTTTTATTTGGCCTTGAGTGACTACAAATATTTGATTGATTAATTTGAGCCCTTTAAAAGTTAAACTTATTCTTTGAAAATCATTTGAATCATAAGAATCAACTATTTTATTAGAATTTATAATTGGAGAATTTGGTAAAATTCCAGCTAAATGCCCATCTACTCCAATACCGAGTATCCCAATACTGAAGAGGTTTTCTTTAAATAATTTAGAGATAGAATTATTATATTGATCAGATGTTTGTGTTAAATCATAGTTTGAATTTTCTATAACTTTTATTAGTTTAGCTTTCTTTGGATTAAATCCTGAATCTATAAGTAGTCTAAAATTAGAATCAGAGTGGTTGAATGGTCCAAATCTTTCATCTATTAATCCGATTATTAAATTAGCGGTTAGCTCAGTATCAATTAAGCGCATAATTCTTGTTTCTATATCAATATTCGATCCGCCAGATAATAGTAATAATACTTTAATTGGTTCCTGAAGTTTGCCCTCAATGAATTTGGCTATTTCTGTTTCGAGTAAATTTTGCTTAATATAGTTTGTATTTAGAGGCATCTTTTATATATTTATAGTAATTCTGATGAATCCTTCAGCGAATTGATATCCACTTTTTGCACCTATTGCTTTTGCATTATTTTGTATAAATTCTGAGATTTGCTCGATGCTTTTTATCTGACTTTTATGACAGACTGAGGCTTTTAGTTTTAAATCAATTGTTTTCGAAATATCAACAAAAAAGTTTTGGTTCTCAAAATTAACTAACAAAATATTCTTAGTTTTATGGGGTAAAAAACCTTGTTCATATAACTCTGGATATGCTAAGTGGTCTCTTGCAAAAGGATAAACACTGTCTAAGGTTGCTTGACCGGCCGCTCTATGATCTGGATGATTAATCATACCTCTAGTCGCAGAGTACAGAACCGAAGGATCCATAGTTAGAACAGTATCTGGTTTAATCGTCCTGATTACTTTTATAATATCTTTTTTGAGATCGTCATTATTAGCTAATTTACCATCGGGATAACTCAAAAAAGTGACTGATTTACCTCCAAATGTATCTAACGCATCTCGTTGTTCTTGGTAGCGTATTTTTGTTAGTTCGGAGGATTTTACTTCAGAATCATCGGTTCCGTTACCGCCATCAGTTAAAATTAAATAATGTACTTCTGCTCCGAGACTTGCAAAATACGCCATAGTACCTGAACTACTAAAATCTAAATCATCAGGATGGGCTGCAATGCCTAAGACGACTTTTGGTTCTAATTTATTTTCATCCATTCGTTTCATCATATTAACATATTAAGAAGTCTTTCATGAAGTCAAACAGTCGACTTTAAATTTTATTTGGCATTAACCTACAGCACATACTCAGCTTGTAATTATTTAATATACTTAAAATTATGGATAGCGTAATTGTTACAAAAAATGTTTCAAAAGTTTATGGTACTAAAAATAGTGTTTTTAAAGCATTAGATAATATCAATTTAAGTATTGGAGCTGGTGAGAGTTTAGCGATAACTGGGAAAAGTGGCTCTGGAAAGAGTACATTAATGCATTTGCTGGCTTTATTAGATGAGCCGACTCAAGGTTCGATTATTATTAATAATCAGGACTCCCATAAGCTAACGGTTAAAAATCGTGATTTACTTAGAAATCAAAATTTCGGCTTTGTTTTTCAGCAATTCTTTTTGAACGCACAAGAAACTGTTATAGATAATGTTATCTTGCCATTAAAGATAGCAGG
>JAJYCU010000019.1 GCA_021778165.1 bacterium
TTTAAAAGTTTTGCAAATAAATTATCAGCAAAACAATTACAAAAAATTACAAACAATTTACTCCAGATAGATTTAAATTCAAAATCTATAAACAATTTTGATATAGATCAAGCTATGGAATTATATTTCCTAGAAATTGAAAAATTAGTCTAATCGAACTATTTTTTAGTTACTTTTTTGACTACTTTTTTAGTAGTTTTAGCCACTGGTTTTTGAGTAGAGTTTAATTTAGCCGTCTTAGCCATTCTTCTTTTCAATCTATTAGCTTTGTTTTTATGTATAACATTCTTTTTAGCCGCTCGGTCTAAGTTACTCTGGAGTGTTGACTGTTTTTTAGTTACTTCTTTTGAATTATTTTTAATAGCTGATTTGAAATCCTTTAAAGCAGATTTTAAAGCTTTCTTAGTCTTATTGTTCCTGATGGCAGCTTTTTTATTAAGTTTAACTCTTTTTTTGGCTGATTTAATGATTGGCATCTTAATTCCTTAAAAATGTATTTAATAATTTTGTTAAATTATAACAGATTTGGTTATTATTTGACAGTTTATAATTTTAGCCCTTCATAGCCTGGACTTTGGTATAGAAAAGTAGTATAATCAATATTAAATAATCAAAATAAAAAAATTATAATAATATTATGAATAACAATCCTAAAGATGAATTATTAGCTAAAATAAAGTCAAGCAGTAATGTTTTGGTTACGGTAAATCGTAATCCATCTGTTGATCAACTTGCCGCTAGCATTAGTCTTAGTCTAATGTTAAATAAGCTCGACAAACATTCAACGACAGTTTTTAGTGGTTTAATTCCTGATAAATTAGATTTTCTTGAACCAGAGAAAACAATCGAGACAAATACAGATAGTTTGAGAGACTTCATTATCTCACTAGATAAAGAAAAAGCCGATAAATTAAAATATAAACAAGAAGATGGTCAAGTTAAAATTTTTATTACACCATATAGGACATCTATTAGTGAAGAAGATTTAGATTTTAGCCAAGGAGATTTTAATGTTGATTTAATTATTGTATTAGGTGCTGTTTCTAGAGAAGAACTTGATCAAGCAATAATTTCTCACGGCAGAATATTACACGATGCAACAATTGCTACCATTGGAGTTACGGCAAATAATACACTTGGATCGATTAACTATTCTTCAAATTCAAGCAGTATTTGTGAAATATTATCTGGTTTATCTGATCAAATAGGTGAAAATTTATTAGATAATCAGATCGCAACAGCTTTATTAACGGGTATTGTCTCTGAAACAGAAAGATTTAGCAATAATAAAACGACTTCGGAAACGCTTGCAATTAGCTCTAAATTGGTTGCTGCGGGGGCTAATCAACAACTTGTTGCAACAAAACTGTCTGAAAGTACTGAAGCAATTCCACCTGAAGCGGAAAAACCTACTGTGGATAGTAATCTTAAAATTTACCATGATGATACAACTGAATCAGCAGTACCACCGGTATCAGAACTACCAGCGGTACCAGTAGAGCCTACACCACCAGCAGAACCTTTAGCAACCGAGGAGCCTGTTGTGTCTTCAGAAACTGAACCTAATCCTACTGAACCATCATCAGATCTTACACTATCTGAGATAGAAGAGGCAAATAGAATAGGTAAACTTTCGTCTTTGGAATTACCCAAAGTAGAAGAATTAGCTCCACCAGAAGAAGAACCAATAAAACTTTCTGTTGATAATAAGCCAGAATTAAATAATATTGATTCAAATGTCGAAACCATAACCGATGACCCAATAATTAATCCTTTATCTGGTCAATTAAATAGTTCAGCGCTATCTTACGATACTGATCCAAACCCAAATATAAGTACAAAAGACGAATTTATTAATGAGGCTAAAGAGCAACTAGATCAAGCTAGGCTAGAAGTAGAGAGCGCGATGCTCGATACGCCGCAACCTATTAGACCGATTGAATCACTAAATGCACAACCTGTTATTGAAGTTGATCATCAAGAGCTAAACGAAGATCACAATATTAAGGTTGATGAAGATGGTCAAATTATAATCCAGAATGAAGAATCTGAGCCTACTGTCAATGAATCTACTCCACATGAGCTAAAATTAAACCCCATCCATGACTTAAAGAAGAATGTTTTAGATAATCTATCTCAAGATTCACCACCACCAGTCCCACCACCAATTCCACTGAGTTAAACTTAGAATAATGATTGAAGGTATTGTTTTAGTTGATAAGCCAGTAGGTTGGACTTCGTTTGATGTAGTTAATTTTATTAGAAAACTTATTGCTAATTATCAAGGCGTTAAGCCAAAAACTATAAAAATTGGGCATGCAGGTACCCTAGACCCTTTCGCTTCAGGTTTATTAATTATTTTAATCGGCAAGAATTACACTAGAAAAATGACAAGTCTTTTAAAACTAGATAAGGTGTATCAGGTAGGTTTAGTTCTTGGCCAAAATAGTACAACCGGAGACATCGAAGGGGAATTAACAGAAATTTCTAACGATAAACCGTCATTAGATGAAATTAAAACCGTTATTAAGAGTTTTATTGGCACTATTAATCAAAAACCACCAATATATTCTGCTATAAAAATTAACGGTATTAGGGCCTATGATTACGCTAGAAAAGGTAGGGAAGTAGATATTCCAATCAGGCAGGTAAGAATCAATTACATAGAAAATATAGTTTATGATTATCCAAAAGTTGAATTTATCTGTGAAGTAAGCTCTGGAACATATATTAGAAGTTTAGTGGAAGATATTGGTAATAAAATTAAAACTGGTGCTTTTACGTCTAGTTTATCTAGAATATCAGTCGGGAATTTTAATTTATCTTCTGCTATTAAAATAAGCTCAAAAAGTGAAGTTGCTTTAATTCTGGATAATATTATTAAAATAGATTTGAATAATTAAGTTTGCAACTTGATTAAAGAAGTGATAAAATATGAATTAAATGATAAGTTCTAAGAAGAAAGATTTGGCGACTAAAAAAGTTCGTCAACATCCAAAAGATACTGGTAGTGAAAGTGTTCAGATAGCTATTCTTACTGAAAGAATAAAAGAATTAACTGAACATCTTAAGATTAATAAGCATGATTTCATGGCTCGTCGTGGATTGTTACAAATAGTTGGTAAAAGAAGAAGATTATTAAAGTATATAGCTTTAAATGATAGTAATAAGTATTTAGAATTGATTAGTCAACTGGGCATTAGACGTTAATTGTGTTCAGACTTTAGTTTTTTAAAAGTAAATTAAGAACTGACGTTTGTACATCATAAATTAAACAATAATGTAAAGCTGAATAATTTTAAACATATAAAATTTAAAGGAAAGCTGAAAAAATAATGCAAACCATAAATCCTGAAGGAAAAGAAATAATAACTGTTAGCACTGAGTTTTTTGGACGAACACTTAGTTTAGAGATTAACCGAGTTGGTTTTCGAACCACTTCTTCTGTGCTTGCAAAATATGGCGACACAGTAATTTTAGCCAGTGTGATGGTTAGCCCTAAAAGTTTACCTAATTTTGATTATTTCCCCTTAAGTATTGATTATGAAGAAAAAATGTATGCTTCGGGTAAGATTAGCGGTAGTAGATTTATTAAAAGAGAGGGTAGACCTTCGGATGATGCAATTTTAATTGGACGATTAATTGATCGACCAATTAGACCGTTATGGCCAAAAGGATATCGGCATGAAGTTCAGGGAGTTGCAACAGTACTCAGTATGGACCCAAATTTTAGACCAGATATGATTGCAATGATCGCGCTTAGTTCAGCCTTTATGTTAAGTGGAGCACCTTTTAGTGGACCAATAGCAGGCCTAAGAGTTAGCCAAAAAGATGGTGAATGGACTGCTTTTGATAATCCAGAGAATATTGATCATAGTAGTTTAGATTTAGTTGTTGCTGCGACCGAAAGCGGAGTTATGATGGTTGAAGCTGGGGCAAATGAGGTTAGCGAAGATGAACTGGCCGACGCATTGGAGTATGCATTTAAATCAATGCAACCAGCAATTGAATTACAAAAAGAATTAGTCAAAAAAGTAAAAGTTCAACCACAGGAGTTTGAATTAGTATCAATCGATAAATCTATCCAAGATAAAGTAGATGATTGGTTAAAAGATAAACTCGGTGCTGATTTAAGAAAACCATATCCCGAAAGAAATGTCATGATTCAAAATCTTAGGGAAGAAATGGTAGTAGAATTTACTAGTAAAGAAGATGATACTCCTCTAAGCATGGAGTACATGGAGGCTTTTGATAAAGCAATTCATTATGATGTTCGAAAGGGTATTGTTGAAGATGGAACACGACCTGATGGTAGAAAATTTGATGAAATTAGGCCATTGAGCTCTGAAGTTTCAATTCTACCAAGGGTTCATGGTTCTAGTCTTTTTACTAGAGGATTAACACAAGCCTTAAATATTGTTACATTGGCTCCACTAAGTTTTTCTCAAACTATAGACACAATGGAAAAAGAAGGCACTAGAAGGTTTTTTCATCACTATAATGCTCCAGGATATACTGTTGGTGAAGTTAGAAGACTTGGTAGTCCAGGTAGAAGAGAAATTGGGCATGGTTATTTAGCAGAACGCGCTTTAGTGCCTGTTTTGCCTTCTGAAACTGACTTTCCTTATGCAATTAGATCAGTGACCGAGATTATGTCACAGAACGGATCAACTTCGATGGCAGCAACTTGTAGTAGTTGTTTAGCTTTAATGGATGCTGGAGTACCTTTAAAGGCTCCTGTTAGTGGAGTTGCAATGGGATTAATCTTAAATAATGATCAACCGATAATTTTGACCGATATTGCCGATGCAGAGGATTTTGCAGGTGATATGGATTTCAAAGTAACTGGATCTACTAAAGGTATTACTGCACTTCAGATGGATATGAAAGTTGCTGGTTTACCAGTTAAGGTTTTAAAAGAAGCTTTAGAAAAAGCTAAAAAAGGCCGCTTTGTTATTCTAAATCACATGATAAAAACAATCGAAAAACCTAGAAATGAAATTAGTCCATTTGCACCTAGAGTTGAATCTATAAAAATTAATCCTGACAAAATTAGAGAAATAATTGGTAAAGGCGGTGAGACCATTCAAAAAATTACAGCTGAGACTGGAACAATTATCGATATAAATGATGAAGGTATTGTTACAATTTCCAGCCCAGATAATCAACATATTTTAGCCGCAAAACAATGGATTGAAAGTATAGTTGCTGAACCTGAGGTTGGTAAGATATATGAAAATGTTCCTGTTGTAAGTGTATTGGATTTTGGTGCCTTTGTTCAAATAATGCCTGGTAAAGATGGTCTTGTTCATGTTTCTGAAATTTCTGATGAAAGAATTAATAAACCTAGCGATGTACTAAAAGAAGGAGATAAAGTCACCGTAAAACTTTTAGCCATTGATGATAGAGGAAGATTACAACTTTCAATTAAAGCTGTTAAAGATAAAAAATAATTAGTATGAAATTTTTGCTTTATTTATTATTCTTATTATTAGCTACATTTTTTTCCATTTATTTATCTTTGACAATAGGTAACCCTATCTATTATGTTTTAGCTTTTATATTTCTAGGGAATTTTGTAAATAATTTTGTAAAAAGATATGTTAAAAAATCTAGTTTTAAACCAGAATGAGTCAATCGAGAAAGCTACTAAAATGAATTTATTGATTAAGCTTGAAGAAATGATTAAATCAAATAAAAAGTTGAATAAATTATTCCCTAATGCAAGTAATCTAGTCTTTGGCGAGGGCAATATAGACTCAAAAGTATTCTTTATAGGCGAAGCTCCTGGTAAAAAAGAAGATTTATTGGCCAGACCATTTGTCGGGGCATCTGGTCGTATTTTAGACAAGTCTTTGTCGGATATTAAGCTTAATCGAACTAATGTATATATAACAAATATTGTTAAATATCGTCCAGATGAGAACCGAGACCCTTCAGAATATGAGAAGTCTATGTTTCTACCATATTTAATTTCTCAAATAAGTATAATACGACCAAAATTAATAATTACTCTAGGTAGACACAGTTTAAATACATTTTTACCGGATAAGAAAATTAACAAAACACATGGAAAAATTATGCAAATAAACCTAAATGACTATAAATCCACATTAAATATTAAAAGTTCCAGCAATAATTATAATTTATTATCTTTGTTTCATCCTGCAGCAACTATTTATAATCGAAATTTAAAACATCTTTGGGATGAAGATTTTTTGAAAATTTTAAATTTTATCTAAATTCAATAATAAGAAGGAGTTCTTAAACTAAATATGAATAATCAACAAAACAATAAACCTAAAAAACCAGCTATAACTGGTTCAAAATTAAATTCTTCAAGAGGTGAAGCTGTCAGGGCACAGCGAAGAAGCCAGGCGGATGCACAGAGAATTGCAAATCAGTACCAGTCTGCAGACCCAAATGAACAAAAACGAGCAAATAAAATTGATGACAGTCCTAGACTGAAAATAATCGGGCTAGGTGGTATGGATGGTGGTGGCTCTAAAAACATGATACTAATTGAATACTTAAATGATGCTGTCATATTAGATTGTGGTAATGACTTGGGTGTTGATCTTCCAGGTATTAATTATGGTATTGCTGATACAGCTTATCTGGAGACTATTAAAAATAAAATACGAGCTTACATTATTACTCATGGTCACTTAGATCACATAGGTGGCTTACCTCACATCGTTCCTAGATTTCCTGCTCCAATCTATGGATCAAAATTTACAATCGGTCGAGTGGAAGAAATCTTTGAGAACTTTGGACTACCTATGCCTGATGGATTTGAGCTTCGTACAATTACAATGAACGAAAATACGCATGAAAAACTAAAAATTGGACCATTCTTTGTTGAACTAGTTCGAATAACTCATTCAATACCGGGTAGTACATCAATAATTTTAGATACACCCGTCGGTAAGATTGTTAATACTGGTGATTTCAGATTCGATCCCCAACCGTTAGATCATGAAAAAAGTGATATTGAAAGACTTGCTCAAATTGGTCAAGAAGGAGTGTTGGCTTTACTGAGCGAAAGTACGACAACCGAAAGATTGGGTAGAACACCTTCAGAATCAACAATTGAGAAAAGTTACAATGATATAATGGATCAAGCTCCTGGACGAATATTCGTTGGTGTATTTTCAACTAACATGAACCGAATACAAATGATAATCAATGCTGCTGTCTATCATAATAGAAAAGT
Organism: bacterium; assembly: GCA_021778165.1. The sequence continues at coordinate 7,217 of JAJYCU010000019.1, forward strand.
CGCAATGGACGGTAGAAGCATGGTAAGTACATTAGAAATGGCAGTTAGACATGGTTTTGTTAGAGTTCCAAAAGGTACATTTGTGCCTATTGCATCTGTTGCAAATATTAATGATAACGAAGTTGTCGTAATATGTACGGGCTCTCAAGGTGAACCTAGTTCAGCACTTCAGCGTATGAGTAATGGTGAACATCGACACATTAAATTAAAAGAGCAAGACACAGTTATTTTATCTAGTACACCAATCCCTTATTCGGGTAATGATTCACTAATTCGAGCAATGGTTGATGATTTATTTAAAAAAGGTGTTCATGTATTTCGTCATGAAACTCATGAACTTGATAGTATAGGCCCATTGCACGTCTCGGGGCATGCATCAAGAGATGAATATGCCGAAATGATTGATTTAATTAAACCAAAGTTTTTTATTCCAATTTACGGAGATTTTACATCCAAAAAATATCATGTTGATATTGCCGTTAACCAGGGCATTCCAAGATCTAATATCTTAAATGTTGAAAATGGTGTGGTGGTTGGTTTAACTCAAGATAAAATGGAAGTAATCGGTGAAGTTCCTCATGGCACAATCCTTGTTGATCAAACTGGATCTTTAGTTAGTAATGTTGTTGTTAAGGATAGGGTATTATTAGCCGAAGAAGGCTTGGTTGCTATAGTTTTAACTGTTGATCGAAAATCAGGTAATCTACTAACTAGTCCTGATATTATAAGTCGAGGATTTATATATATGAGAGACAATGAAGATTTAATGAATGGCCTACGACTTGAAATTAAAAGAGCAGTTTCACAGAGGTTTAAGAGAATTGATTTAGATCGTTTTAAAGCAGAACTCAAGGATCATATTACACACTATTTATTTGATCAAACTCAGAGAAGCCCTATAATCATCCCAGTTATAAATATAATTGGTAACGGTAATATAAAAAAAGACAATAATCAAACAGCAACAGCAACAGCTCCAGTAAAATCGACCGACGAAATTAAAAAA
>JAJYCU010000020.1 GCA_021778165.1 bacterium
CTAGAGCGCCGCTTTCGTAAAGCGGAGGTCTGGAGTTCGATTCTCCAAAATGGCTCCAGAGCGGGTATAGTATAGTGGTAATATGTAGCCTTCCCAAGGCTAAGTTGAGAGTTCGATTCTCTCTATCCGCACCATTTTTATGGATATTTAAGGTATAATTGTTAAGAGTAAATTTATTATATGGCAACAAAACGGCTTTATTCACATGACCACAGTATACTTTTATTGAGTATAGTTAATATTTTTTTAGGTATTGCAACTATATTGGTAATCACTATTAGACTTGTATCTCAGAATCATTCAAGTTATTTTGTTCAATATCGGCCAACTCTTGGATTAAATTCTTTCCAAACAGGTAGTTTATCGGATATTTTGAGTTTTATACTGTTAGCTCTTTTAGTATTAGTTTTCAGTCTGTATATGAGCTATAAAGTCTACAATATAAATAGGAATTTTTCTTTAACTATTTTAAACTCCGGTGTGCTTCTAGAAGTTTTGATTTTACTAGTATCTAATTCACTCCTTGGGCTTCATTAAAATGAAGCAAATCGAAATTCCTTGGGAAAAAGATAGAAAAGGTCATTATCGATTTTTTGAGATTTTGCCCGGGGCTTTAAGTTATTCACTTATTTTTTTACCGTTAATTCTTAGTTATTTGTATGTTAATTTAGCCATATTCTTCATCCTAGCTTATTTGCTAATATTTTTCGTTCGAACTATGGGCTATGACATAAGGGCGATTTCTGGATATTTTACTATGAAACAACATTTAAAATTGGATTGGGTTGAATTCACATCAGAAGTTAGTATGGGTAAAATTTCAGATAAAGATATATTGAGACCTAAATGGCATTTGGATAATTTAGAGAGAATTAAAGCTTTCAAAGAACGTTATTCTCCAGATGACATACAACATATAGCTATAATAGCAACCTATAATGAATCTAGAGGTATACTTGAGCCAACAATCCAGTCAATTATCAAAAATACCTATGATTCTAAAAAAATTATATTAGTCCTGGCATATGAAGAAAGAGCTGGTAAAGAAAGCGAAAAAAAGATTAAAAATCTTAAAAAAGATTATAAGGATTCCTTTAAAGATTTACTCATAATTAAACATCCAGCAGATTTAACTGATGAAATTATAGGTAAGGGGAGTAATGTAACTTTTGCAGGTATTAAAATCGCGGAATATGTTAAGAAGAAAAATCTAGATCCTAAAAATGTAGTCATAACTACTCTAGACTCAGATAATCGCCCTGATAGAAATTATTTTGCCTGTCTTACCTATCTTTATTGCGTAGTGCCTGATCCTATTAAAGCCTCATTTCAACCATTGCCGATGTTTACTAATAATATTTGGGATGCTCCTACATTCATGAGAGTTATAGCAACAGGGAATAATTTATTCTATATTGTACTAACTAAAAGGCCGCATTTAGAAAGAAATTTTTCAGCCCATGCGCAAAGTTTACAGGCTTTAATCGAGATGAATTTTTGGAGTAAACGTACTATTGTCGAAGATGGGCATCATTTCTGGAGAAGTTATATGCATTTTGACGGTGATTATCGTGTTTACCCAATGAGTATACCTATTTACCAGGATGCTGTCTTAGCTAATGGTTATATAAAAACATTAAGGGCACAATTTATTCAATTAAGAAGATGGACTTACGGAGCTTCCGATGTGGCATATATAGCAGATAAAGCATTTTTCCATAAAAATAAGATTCCAAAAAGAGACATTCTAGCAAAATTTTTGAGGACACTTGAAGGTCATGTGACCTGGGCCACGGGTACTTTATTAATATATTTTGCAGCCTTTATACCGTCTTTGTTAAATCCACAAAGCCTGGCTGCGAATGAGTTACCTTTAATCGTAAGTCAAATACAGAGGTACGGTATCATTGGACTATTGGCATCACTGTATGTTTCACTTATAACTCTACCACCAAGGCCAGAGAGATATAAAAGACATCGTTCTTTGTTCATGTTACTACAATGGATATTTTTACCAGTTACCAGTATCTTATATGGTTCTCTAGCCGCATTTAATTCACAGACCAGATTGATGTTTAAGAGATATCTATCTAAATTTGATATAACCGAAAAAGCAATTAAGAAAAGCTAGTGATTTGCAATATATTGATCGGCTGCTAGACGATCAAACCTCGATAGAACGGTATAAGTTATAGAAATTAAAAGTTTCGTGTCTATCTTTGATGAATTTTGTTCTGCCATAATCCTTGATAAAACAGTGTCTGTAAGCGATTCTGATATAGCTAGGGGCTGTTTTGAGTGACTTAAGCAATTATATATACTCAAAAAAAGAATATCTCTTTTAAAAGGGTTTAATCTTTTTTCTTTATTTTCAACCATTATAAGACTCGATAAGTCATATTTTTCGGTAGTTGTCATAACGTTACCACATACCAAACATCGTCTGCGTCTCCATACGCTGTTACTTTTTATTTGAATGCGACTGTTAACTACGACGGTATTTTTCTTGCAATAATAACAAACCATGTCTATATATTGTCATTAAGCTATTAAAATATCAAGTGGAAAACAATTTTAAATTTGTGTATAAAAAAACCCTAAACAAATTGTCTAGGGTTCTTTAAGGGTTTAAAACTTAAACTTAAGCTTTACGAATTCTTCTTACTCTATCTATTGGCTTAGAAAAAGTTATTTCTTCATAAAATAATTGAAATTTATCAAGTACACCTATTTTTTTAGATCTCACCAAACGTTCCTTCTTTAACCGAACTATATTATCAGTTTGAATTTCCGATGTCAAGTTTCCTTGCTGAAAGTTATGCTTTGATTTTTCGAATCATTAAGGTATTATTTGTATATATAACAGAGGGTGATTAGCTCATTTGGCTAGAGCGCTTCCTTGACGTGGAAGAGGTGATAGGTTCGAATCCTATATCGCCCACCAATTTGTATCTTAAGACCACTTTTTTTAAGGTGGTCTTTTATTTTACGACATAGTTTATTTGTTTATTAGTTAGATAAATTTACTAAGGAGAAGTTTATATAGTTAGATTTTCTAGCCTTTTTCTAAAATATTTTATTGTATATCATAAGAAGTATACTTTTAAATATTATTTATCCACAGAAAAAATGTAGGAATTACAGCATAAATATACTAGCATCATAGTACTAACCATGTTAGTATAAATGTCGAGGCGAGGTTTTGCCGAGGATGTTTTAAGAAACAGTTAAGTTTTTTTGCGAAATAACTTAACTGTTTTTTTATTATATTGATATAATTAATCTTATTAAGAGTTTTGTTAAGAAGTTAGAGATTTACAGAATTGAAAAAAAATATAGATTTTGAATTATATTCACTTAGACACAGTAGTGCCCATGTACTAGCGGCTGCTTTAAAAAATCTTTGGCCGGCTATAATGTTTGGAATTGGTCCTGTGATAGATGAGGGTTTTTATTATGATATTTATTTAGACAATGGTCAGAAATTGTCTGAGGATGATTTCCCTAAGATAGAAGCTGAAATGAAGAATATCATTTCAAATAATGATCCGTTCATTCAGTATGATTTAGATTTCTCCAAAGCTTTAGATTGGTCAAAGAAGAATAAACAAAAATTTAAAACGGAGTTAATTAATGACTTAATCAGAGAAGGGACCACAAACTTTGCTGATTTAAATAAATCTGAAATCGGTACTTTTGATTCTAACAAAACCAAGTCCGGTAAAGTATCTTTTTATAAATGTGGTGACTTTGAAGATTTATGTCGTGGACCTCATATACAAAAAACAGGCGATATAAAGGCATTTAAATTATTAAAGTTATCTGGAGCATATTGGCGAGGTGATAGTAAAAATATTCAAATGCAAAGAATTTACGGTATTTCATTTTTCTCCCAAGCAAAATTAGATAACTATATTACGTTAACAGAGCAAGCTAGGCAAAGGGATCATAGAAAATTAGGCACTGAACTTGATTTATTTGTTTTTTCAGATTTAGTTGGATCAGGGTTACCTATGTTTACTCCAAGAGGAACCGTTTTAAGAGAACAGATCATTAATTATTCCAATGAGTTGAGACTTAAGTATCATTTTCAAAAAGTATTTATACCACATATTACAAAAAAGGATTTATATGAAGTTTCTGGGCATTGGGCTAAATTTGGCGATGAACTTTTTCTTGTAAAAAGCCAAGAGACGTCTGATCAGTTAGTGTTAAAGCCAATGAACTGTCCGCATCACACAAGAATATACGCTAGTAAACCGAGAAGCTATAGGGAATTACCAATAAGATATCTTGAGACTACAACGGTTTATAGAGATGAAAAATCTGGTGAGCTTGGTGGTTTAAACAGGGTTAGATCGATTACCCAAGATGATAGTCATGTATTTTGCCAAGATGATTTAATAAGCCAAGAAATAGATAAATTGTTGGCTTGTGCTAAAGAACTCTATTCTACCGTTGGCATGTCGCTTAAGGTTAGGTTAAGTTACCGCGATGATTCAGATAATTATTTAGGGTCTAAAGAATTATGGGAAAAAAGTCAGCAACAACTTAAAACAGCAGTTGAAAATAATTCTTTAGAATTTGTTGAAGAAACCGGTGAAGCTGCTTTTTATGGCCCGAAAATAGATTTTATGGTGACAGACGCGCTCGGAAGAGAGCATCAACTCGCTACCATTCAATTAGATTTTGTCCAGCCAGAGAGATTTAAACTTAGGTTCACGAATGAGTTGGGTGAGGAAGAAAGCCCAGTCATGATACATAGTGCTCTTCTAGGTTCGATTGAAAGATTCTTATCGGTTTATATAGAACATACTGGTGGGAGATTTCCTGTCTGGAATGCACCGGAACAGGTAAGACTAATAACAATAAATCAACAAAAAGAAATAATTGATTTTGCTGAGTCGATTTCTAATAAGGCTTTTGATATGGGGCTAAGATTAACAGTTGATTCAGAATCAGAGTCTATATCTAAAAAAATTAGGCAAGCAGAGCTTATGAAGGTTCCATATACAATTGTCATAGGAGAAAAAGAGCTATTATCTAGTAATGTTACTCCTAGGATTAGAAGTGATTTAAAAGATCAAATTCTAGCTAAATCGGAATTAAATATAGATGAGTTTTTGAAGATAGTTAGTCAAGAAGCAAATCTAAGAATCAGTAAGTCAACTTTTTAGATATAAATGGACTATAATTATAGCTCAAATAAGCCACTATTAGTGATAGTTGGTGAGACAACATCTGGGAAGACTAACTTAGCTCATCAGCTCGCTATAAAATTTCATGGTGAAATTATAAATGCAGATTCTACATTACTGAGGAAAGAATTGAGTATTGGGACAGATAAGCCTTCTAAGTCTTTAATGGAACAAGTTAATTATCATATGATAAATTTGATCAGTTTAAAAGATGATTTTAATGTGGCACAATATAAAAAATTAGTTGATAAAAAAATTAATGATATTCATTCTAGGAATAAATTACCGATAATTGTAGGTGGAAGTGGATTATATATTAATTCTGTAATATATAATTATGATTTTCCAAATCATAATTATCAGAACAAAGGAGTGATTGGACATATCGACACTAATAATATTTTAAGAGAAAATACTTTATTAATCGGTATCAGAATCAGTAGAGAAGAATTAAGTAGTAATATTAAGGCAAGAGTTGACCTTATGTTAAATAGTGGATTGGAACAAGAAGTAAAAAATTTAATCTCTCAGGGCTTTGCTTTAGAAAAAATTAATATTATAGGTTATAAAGAATGGAAAGAATTTTTTAATAATCAAATCAATTTAGAAGAAGTTAAAAAAAACATAATAAAACACACAAAAGAATTAGCCAAGAAACAAAGGACTTGGTTTTCGAATAAAAATAATAATGACATTTTTTGGGTTGATTATAGGTATAATTTGGATGAAATTGTAGAGTTGATTACTACAAATTTAAAAATCTAAATTTAAATTTTATTCAAAAAATGTTAGTATATAAGAATGATTGAACAATTATTTGGGTCTAAAACTAGGGTTAAGTTGTTAAATTTATTTTTTGGTAATCCAAACAGGTCATTCTACGTAAGAGAAATAACTAGAAGAATAGATGAACAAATTAATTCCGTCCGAAGAGAGTTAGCTAATCTTTTGAGCATTGGGCTTATAAAATCCGAGAATACTAATAATAAAGTTTATTATGAGGTTAATCAAAAATATGAATTTTATATGCCATTAAAACAAATTTTTGGGGGCGATAATACTGTTAGTAATTCCAAAACTAATGATGATGTCAAAATTGAAGTATCTGAAGAATTTAAAAATCTTGATTTGAAATCTATCGGGCATATCGATCTAGCTTTATTTACAGGGCAATTTACTAGAGACGAATCAAGTGGCGTTGATTTTTTCCTGATTGGGAATGTGAATTATAATGCGCTAAACAAATTTGTTACCGATTTAGAAAAATCCGAGAATAAGATTATTCGTTATACTGTTATGAGTTTAGCTGATTTCAATTACAGGAAACAAATTAAAGATAGATTTATTTCAGCGTTACTTAGCTCGAAAAAACAAGTATTAGTAGACTCTATTGGTTTAATAGAAATAATTGAGGAATAAAAAAAATGGAACTGCAATTTTATGGCGGTAATGCGATAGTAATTAACATTAAAAACAGAAGATTTATTTTCGATAATTGGACAGCTTCAAAGTCGAATGACAAAATGAGCATTAAGCCTGATGACGTAGAGATATTTACAGAAATAAATCAAAAAGGTAAATCTAAATTATATTTTAATAGTCCTGGTGAATATGAGGTCTCTGATATATCAATAGTCGGCATACAATCAAAAGCTTTCAAGGAAAGTGAAGTTGATGTGACCATGTTTAAAATCATTTCAAATGATTTTACCATTCTTATAACTGGTAATATAAATCCTAATATACCAGATAATGTTTTAGAAAAAATTGGTATTGTAGATGTTTTAATTGTCCCTGCTGGAGGTATGACATTAGTACCAAACCCTAATGATGTTTTGAAAATAATTAAATCAATTGAACCAAAGATTATTGTGCCTACGTATTATAAAACCAAAGAAAATAGTGGCCCAGATCTTTATGAGATTGAGGATATAATTTCTGAACTTGGTATGGAAGTAATTGAAAGAAATACAAAAATAAAACTAAAGAATAATGAATTAAGCGATAAGACTCAGTTGATAATTTTAGATCAATCTTAGTTTATGTCTTTTGAGTAACTTGACTGTAATATGCCTTTTTTCTTCAAAGTTCTAATAGCTTGAGTGCTCATTTTAAGGGATATTTTTTTACCATCAATAATGATAGTTTTATTCTGTAGATTTGGTTTCCAAACTTTTTTAGTATGACGTTGAGAAAAGCTAACGTTGTTACCGAATTGTTTACCTTTGCCATTAATTACACACTTTTGCATTTCGATATATTCCTTTAATTAGTATAAAAACAATAATTTACTTATATTTTAATATAAAACACCTTAGTTAGTCAATTTTATTTATATAACAAATAATAATTTTTCAAAAAACAATAATTATTAACTGGTATAATATACATAATAATGTTCTTAAATTTATCAGGTTTTAATTTAGTCTATTTACTAGTCGCTATAGTAATATCTCTAACAATCCATGAAGCTATGCATGGCTACGTAGCACATTGGTTGGGCGACATGACGGCTTACCATTCTGGGAGATTAACCTTAAACCCATTAAAGCATATCGATCTTACAACTACAGTTTTTTTACCGATAATTTTGATATCTTTAGGCTTACAACCATTTTTTGCGGCTAAACCGGTTCCTTTTGACTCACATAATGTAAAATATGGCGATTTTGG
>JAJYCU010000021.1 GCA_021778165.1 bacterium
TCAAATCATTTGGTTTTGCCCTAACAAATCTACCTTCAACAATAACTTCACTATCCTCATATGAAGATACGGTCACAGTTGCCCCTGCAAGTTGCATAATATCACAGCCAATGTTATGTAGCTTATACTTTAATAGATCTCTGTCCGTTTGAGTTAAGTGCATCTCCCTATTTCGTATCAAAAACGCCTTATGGGCGGCATCTAAAAGTAAACTTAGCCACATAACACCGTTCTGATCAGAAGACTCTAAATCAGGTAAAAGCTCATTACTCGTGTTCATATTTAATATTATATAATTATATCTGATGATGCCAATACTGGCTGGCTACAAAGGGCTTGAACTACAAATCTTTGTAAGTCTTTTCATTTCGGAGATCAATTTTAATAATAAAGATCTTGTCATTATTTTTAGAATAAACTATCCTTATCCGATTTTTTCTTACTCGAAATAGATTACTATGCCCTTTTAGTTTTTTAATGTCTAACCCTAGGGTGTCGTCCATTGTAACCCTAAGGATAAGTAACTTAACTAAATTACGCTCTTGTTGGGATAGTTTTGCTAATAACTTTTTAATTTTATCAGCCATAACAATATTTTAATCTAAGGCCTTCAATATATCATTTGCAGATATGCCACCATCAGCTAATTCAGTAAAATCTATAATGGTCGTCCATTGACCCTCATCAGCAATAGGATTTATCTGGAATATTGGTTTTGAGCGTTTGACTACAGTAAAGCTTTGACCGTTATTAATAGCATCAATATATTTTGGAAATTGATCTCTTAATTGCTTAAGACTTATAGTATTTGCTTGATCTAATGTATTCATACTTAAAGTTTAACTAAAGATGAACTTTATGTCAATAGCTTTAATGGCTGAGCACGTTGGTCTAGAATTATTTTGCTTTGCCACCTGATTTGATCTCGATTCTCGGACCATTATGAGTACCTCTTTGTGTTTGTTCAGTTTTTGGGATATAAGTGTCTATGTCAGTAATCCATATTCTTGCTACGTCATGCCATCTCATTATCTGTCCGAATTTTTTATGCCCTAAATCTTTCCTAATGGCTAGAATTAAATCACCAAAGTACTCCATGCTATTAATATTCCAGCTTGTGTCACCAGCATCTGCTTGGCTCTGATCATATTTGTACAAGTGTTGCATGTAATCTCCGGTGCATTTTACTACTTCATTAGAGGCAAAAGTTAGGATTTTCGGAAAATAGTTTTTTAATGTTTCTACGATATTTTCATTATCTAACTTGTTTGATCCACTATATGTGTCATATAAGAACTTTACATAACCTGAATAAAGAGCTTGTTTTTTGTTTTTAAGATCCGCTCGTAAGCCTGCGTTTTTAGTATATGACTGTGTAAGGAGTATACTTAATAACCCTGACAACCCTGTTAGCAAAACTATCCAAATTGAAGTGTTCATACTATACGTCTCCTATGTAAACAATCTTTTAATTATTTCGGGCAACGCTGCGCCTGCGATTGCTGCGAAAGTAGGGTTTGTAGTAATTGATCTAAGCTCGTTTAAAATCTTATTTTTTTCTGGTCCATCTTGCAAAGCTTCTTCGGCTTGGCTTATTATTGCCAACATTAGCTCCCCAACTTGAATATTGTTTGCGGGGCTATTATCACCGAAGGTAACCGGTCCATTAAATGTTGTTGTTCCAAACTTCGAACTTAGGGTTGCTTTTGCTTCTTCTTTTTTCTGAATAATGAGTCTGGATTGTGCTTGAGTATCATCGGGATTACGGTTTTGAAGCTCTTTGAGTAACTCTTGGACCTTTGATATAGCTTCAACATGTATTTGCTGCCCATGCTTATCGGACATTATCATTTGCCCAAACCAGAGTGCATTGTGTAGAACTTGGCTTGTAGCTTCGCCAAATGGTGCTACAGCCGCTTTAACGTCGTTCTCCCACATGGCTACTGAAGGTGAATCATATTTTTGATTCTTTAGCTTTTCACCTTTATCAATAAGTTCTTGTAAATTCATATAATTATTATAGAACATTACGGTCACCTTTGGTGATCATCTTGGCTGGGAAGAAGGGACTCGAACCCCTGCTGCCGGGACCAAAACCCGGTGTCCTACCACTAGACGACTTCCCAATAACTTAGGTAATTATACAAAACTTCTACCCCTTTAGTCCAGTACACCTTAAATGTATGTATTCCAGCACAAGCATTACCTGTTGCATTTTATATAATTAGACTACATAATGACACCTATGGAAGATCAAGGTAGAGATTTAACAATATCTAATAGAACAATATTTAGAATTATCATCATTCTGTTAATTACCTACTTACTACTTAAATTATTTACAAAATCATATTATATATTTGAATTAATTTTTCTATCATTCATTTTTGCAATAGCTCTTAACCCGGTTGTTAGTAAAATATCGCACAGTCTTAGAATCAAAAGTCGAGGAATAGCCACAGGAATTGCTTATATTGTAGTCATTGGCATAATTAGCTACATATTAATTTTAGTTACTCCCTCACTGGCAGAGCAAACAATTAATTACGCAAAGAACTTACCGACTACAATTTCTGATCTTCAAAACCCTAACACCGGTGCTGGAAGATTTGTTAATAAGTACCATCTAAATAACCAAGTAAATAGTATTCAGGAATATGCAAAATCTCATACTACTAATCTGCATATACCGGTTTTTTCTACCGCATCAAAGATAGGAAATGTTTTAGAAGCGATTGTAATTGTTTTAGTTTTAACCTTTATGATGCTGGTTGAGGGACCAAAATGGTTGAATTCATACATGAAGATTAGCTTTGGAAAAAGAGATTGGCATGCACGCTTAGCTAAAAAAATGAATCGAATAGTATCAGGATATATTAACGGACAAATTTTATTGGCTCTAATTGGGGCAGCGTTTAGCTTTGTAACTCTTGCTATAGCCAGCTCCATCTTGAATGTTCAAATTAATACCCTTGCCTTAACGGTAATTATATTTTTTACAGGACTAATTCCACTATTTGGTCATATTATTGGCACTATAGTCGTTGTTATTGCCTGTCTTTTTGTATCATGGCCACTAGCTTTAATTATGGCAATTGCACTAACATTATATCTTCAAATCGAAAACATTACCTTTCAGCCGTATATACAAGCTAAATATAATGAGATTACACCATTATTAGTATTTATATCAGCTTTAATCGGTATTGCGGCTGGAGGCTTATTTGGAGCCTTTATTGCTATACCATTTGCTGGATGTATTAAAGTTGCGATTGAAGAATTTCTAGTTCAAAGAAAACTAATAGATACGAAGAGCTAGACTCGATACCAAATCTGATCGTTTTCTGTATCATTTATGCCAATTCCAGTGGATGTCAACTGATCCCTAATAGCATCACTGTTTTTCCAATCTCTTTCATTTCTTGATGATAGTCGACTCTCTAAAAGAGTTTTTTGGTTAGTTGTTATGTCGTCGACATTAGAAAGATTAAGCCCTAATAAATTATCCAAAAATTCAAGGAAACTAATAAAATCTGGTAACTGAACTTTGTTTATTCGGCCATTACCGATACTATTGATAAATATGCTTAGTTCAGCCAAGGCATTAGCTGAATTTAAATCATCATACATTGATGCTTCGATTAAAGATTGGACTTTATTAAAATCTAAGGTCTTAGATTGATTATTCTCATCTACTTGGAATTTTAATGAAGCAAAGTTTATATAGGATAACAATCTACGGCTAGAAGCTTCTAATTTCTCGAAGCTAAAATCTGTCTGATTACGATAATTACCCTGCAGTACAAGTAATCTAAAGGATAGAGGATTCTTTGTTCGTTTCAATATGTCATCAAGGGTATAGAAATTATTCAAGGATTTGCTCATTTTTTGGTTATCGACTAGTAGATGTTCATTATGAAAGAATAATTTAGCCAGGTATTGGCTGTCTTTATCGGTTGTACTTTGAGCTATTTCATTCTCGTGGTGAGGAAATCTTAAATCAATGCCACCTGTGTGTATATCAAAGGGCTGTCCAAGTAGGCTAGTGCTCATAGCCGAGCATTCTATGTGCCATCCCGGTCTCCCTGGATAATTATTACCGTCTATTGGAAAATCCCAATAAGGTTCGCCTGTTTTCACGAATTTCCATAGAGCAAAATCATGAATTGTTTGTTTATCATATTCATCATTATTGATTCTAGACCTAGAAGAATCTGCAGATGAAAAATCTAGATGAGATAATCTACCATATTGTTTCCCACTTTTTCTATATTTATCAATCGAGAAATATATTCCATCATCAGATATGTATGCGAAATCACTATCAAGTAATTTATTAATCAGAGCTTGCATTAAGTCAATCGATTCAGTGGCTTTTATAAAAGTATAATTAGCAGTATCAATATTAAGTGATGCGATGTCATCCTTGAATTTAGCTTCGAAATCACCAGTTAATTTTAATAATGCATCCATGGGGCTTAAATCAGGATATAATTCATGGCTTCGTTTTATAGTTTTATCGTCTACATCCGTGATATTAATAACGTGTTTTACCCGAGAGTTAGTTCTAATTACTCGTGCTAGAGTATCAGCATATATAAATGAGCTTAGATTTCCAATATGGACATTGCTATACACTGTTGGGCCACAAGTATAAATACCAACCCGATTGTCATTAACACAGGTAAATTGTTCTGTTTTATTAGTTAGGCTATTAAATATATTCATTATTTTTTAGGTAAATTATCGAGTAATTCTTCTGTATATTTTATACACTCTGATTTAATTTTATCTAATGATTTTTTTTGATCTGCTCCAATTTTAAAGCCACTCGCGTATATGTGCCCCCCACCATTGAAATGCTCAGCCAGCATCTTGGCTATGGGAGCGCTTGTATTACAACGTATTTTGGCTGTAATATGACCATCTTGATAGTCTTTAAAGGCTATGGCTATCATAGTACCCTCAGCAGAGCGCATCTCATCCATGACCAGCATGGGTGGGTTATAGGCATTCGAATATTGCTTAATTTCTTCCCAGGGTATGGTTATAACGGCGATTGAATTATTCCTATAAAACTCGATTCGTTGCAATAGCCTGCCCTTATAACTAATGAGTTCAGGACTTTTCCTACTTAAATTGCGTCTAGCTTCATCTAAGAAAGTTAAATCAACGTCTAGGTCAACCAACTCAGCAATCACCCGGATTGTAGCTGAGGTTGTGCTTTCAGCCACTAAACCCAAAGTATCTGACATAATGGCCACCGCTAAGGCTCGAGCAGCATCAATATTTAGCTGATACTTAAGTTTTTTTGACATATTATAGATTAACTCACCGGTAGCTGATATGTCCTCAATAATTTGAAGGGTTGCAAAGTCAATTAAATTTTCATTTTCGATTTGATGATGGTCGATAACAATTAATGGTTTTTTCTTTAAATAATTTATGTCACCATTTTTAACGCTATTATCGAGTAGTGTAATGCTACTACAGTCAACAACAATAGACATATCAAAGCTTTTTGGTAAGTCACGGCTGACTTTATCCCAGCCACTTAGGTACTTGAGATAACTCGGTATATCTACGCGGCAATACAAATAAGTTTCCTTACCCATGTCGCCTAAAATCTGTTCGAGCGCCAAAGCACTGCCTAAGCTATCACCATCTGGATTATCCGCTTGAATAATCAAAATTTTATTAGCACTGTCAATTAATTTTTCAAATTGTCTCAATTTGTCATCTAATTTCATAATGAAGTTCTGTCCTCAAGAGCTCGACCTAAAGTTATTTGATCTGCATATTCAAGATCTACGCCCACTGATAACCCTCTAGCCAGTCTGGATATTTTAACATTTTTATTAACTATCTGACTCTGAATATATAGGGCCGTAGATTCACCCTCAACACTAGCATTGGTGGCTAAAATTAATTCCTCGACTTCATCCTCATCTATTCTAGTCATTAGTGCTTGAATATGTAACTGATCTGGGCTGATGCCATCAATTGGCGAAATTAATCCTCCCAGCACATGGTAGGTGCCGTGGTAGAGTCTAGTCTTTTCTAGCGCAACTATATCAAATGGTTCAGCGACCACAGCAACTAATTTTTTATTTCTTGATGGATCAATATATAAGTCAGATAATTCTTTGTCGGCAGGTATTAATGCAAAAGTTTTACTGCAATAGGAAATACTATCGTGTAGATTGATTAATGAATCTGCTATACGCTTACTGTTCATCGTATCTGATTTAAAAAGATAGTAAGCGTACCGCTCAGCTGTTCTGGGACCTACTCCGGGTAGTGTACCCAGTGAGTCGATTACTTTTTGTAATGCCGGTGGTAATATCTGCACAGTTGTTTTTTTATAGTCCTAGTGAGCCTAGCATACCCATCATTGGCTGCATCTTCTCTTGAGCTAATTTTTGGCTTTCAGCAATAGCATCACGAATAGCGTCTTCAATCCAACGCTCCAATTCAGAGATATCATTTAAATCGATCAGTTCTTTATTTAGTTTTACTTTCTTAATTTTCTGCTCGCCGTTAATTTCAATAACAACAGCTCCATCACCTTTTTTAATTTCAATTAAGGTATTTTTTAATTCCTTTTGAAGTTTTTTAGCTTTAAGTAACATTTTAGCTTGATCAACTCTACTCATAATTAGTCCTTTCGGTATTAAGTTCGTACAATCTATTTTAGCAAATAATTCTACAAATAGTGACTATATAGAGACAGAACATTAGTGGTATGTGGCCAAACAATAAAATATAACAATACTTGATACAGACAAATACTTGAAATCAATAATACAATCAGTACCCTGGCCGTAAAATCTGAATAAGGATTTCTTGGAAAAATCTTTTTCCATTCAGTATATAAATAATACACACCGATAGACATCAACAGGCTAAATAGGGGCAACGTTATATATATTGATTTTCCACCGTTAAGAGTATAAAGCAACCAGTTTATAGCCACACTTAAATAGATATATGCCGTGATGGTATTTTTACGATTTTTATAAAGCCATATACCTGAAAAAACTACTAGAATTGTAGAAGCAAATACTATTAATGGTAGCCTTCCTATACTAAAAGCCAGGGTTGGATTATTTTCGAAAAATAGGTACTTGGGATAATTTAAAAATTGAATTAGTAATTGGTGAAAATTTATTGCTGAAGGTATAAGTAGTGACAGATAAATTTGACTGTGGTTGAGTGTAAAATCATATATTATTGGAGCTACAATTATTATGAAAAATGATAGTGGTAAGATCTTGTATTTTATTGATAGTGATCTAATCTCAGCTTTAATAGTCCTGTAGTTAATGATTATAAACAGTAAACCGAACCAAAACATACCAGGTATATATAGAGTAAATCCAAATAAAATAGATGACAATATTACTAAAAGATTAATACTTTTTTTACGGTAATATAGAATTGAAATCAATACTCCTATCAAAATTGTAAAACTATAATATCCTAGCGATTGACTGTTCCTTGTGATTTGAAGAAACCATAAGCTTGTGCTAAATAGACCGGTCGACAAAACACCTATTAATTTATTGGTAAAAGTTTCAGCAATATAATAAAACATAAAAATAGCTATGATTCCGCATAAATACCCAGATAATCTAATCAGAAATAGACCGTGCAAATTCAGATAATTAAGAGCCGTTAAATACCAAGAAAACATAAAGTTGGATACGTGATGCAATAGATAGTGATAATTATATCCGTGATTTATGAGATTATTTTGGGTCGATAGTTCTGTAGCAGATAAGCCTTTTGGGGTATCAGTTAATCTGTATGTCAGTAAAATTGATCCAATTAAAAATAAGGATAATGAATAATACA
>JAJYCU010000022.1 GCA_021778165.1 bacterium
AATGCCAATTATAAAATCTGCGAAAAAACGAGTAAAAGTTACTCAAAAAGCTAGTGCTAAAAATCTGCGAAGCAAGAGATCTCTAAGATCATCCGTTAGGAGTCTTAAGACCGCAATTACCGGTGGTAATGCCAAGTCTATATCTGAAAAACAAAGAAAAGTTCAAAGCGAAATTGACAAGGCCGTTAAGAAAAACTTGATGCACAAACATAAGGCTGCTAGAAAAAAGACACAATTATCTAAGCAGGTTAAGAATTCAGTTAAAAAAACTGATGTTAAAAAGCCGGTAGCGAAAAAACCAGCTGCGAAAAAAGTTACAAAAAAATAGTCTTATTTATAAAAACTATTTAACAAATTGATTAACGCTTCGTTGCGGTTAATTTGATAGTCGCTAAACTCAATGTCCAAATCAACTAATTTTTGAGAATAGTTTGCAATATCACTATAGCTATGGCCCGAGATTGTTCTCATACTATTCTCAACCGTATAAATATTAACGGCGGCTTTTTCAGCAATCTGATTAGCGGTTAATCCTGGCGAGGATTTAATTATTGCGAAAAGTTGTAGCTGCCAAGCTATAGCTCCTATAATCTGCGGAATTTCAGTTTTTTCAATTATTAACTGGTTGAATATTTTAGTTACCTGCTGATGTTGTCCTGAGAATGAAACGTCTAATAGCTTGAACGCTGTAGTATTTAGTGATGGCTCGACTAATAAGTCTATTGTTTTTCTCGAAATATTAAGGTCATATGCGAGTAGCTTATCTAACTCATTAACTAAACGATTTTGATCATTACCAACAATTGCTATTAAATAATTAGCATCCTGAAAATCTATGCTTGCCATCTGCTTCTTAACGTACTCTATGATCCAGTTGGTTAATTGCGAACCGTTTAATACGTCATAGACTTCAAATTTATCTATCTGCTTCAAGTCTTTATAGTATTTCAACCTTTTATCGATTTTTGGCTCCAGGGCTACGACCGTCGTCGACGACGGAATGGTCAAAATTAAATCGTTCATATCCGACGTCCAAGTATCGTAATGCCCTGGTCTATCCAAAATAAACATCCTGTTTGGCGACAGAAGGCTTACGCTTTGCAGGTTTGAAATTACTGAATTAAAATCTACTTTTTTGCAGTCAACTCTTTCTATCGAAAAATCACCATTTTTTTTCTTAAAGTCATTGACTAGCTCACTCAACCGTCTTTTGATTAAATACTCGTTATCTCCAGCTAAGATTATCATTCAACCAACCTCTGTTCATTTGGGCATATATGAGTACCCCTACCATTTAGCTTAAATTTAATTATAGTTTCTCCACATCTCATACATGGTTGCCCCTGTCTTCTAAAAACATTTGCGAATTTTAGATAACTGCCTTTTTCGCCTTCAGCATTTAAATAGTTTCGGTCGGTTGATCCACCCTTATCAATACTTAGATTTAAGACGGTTCTTATATTATTGTACAAATTTTTGATCTCACTTTTAGATAATTTATTAACTTTTGTAGCCGGGTGTATTTTAGTCATCCATAATGATTCGTCCGCATAAATATTACCTATGCCAGCCAATATGCCCTGGTCTAATAGTACGGACTTAATGGGGCTTTTTGATCTCTTTACCAGTCTGCTATAAAGTTTTTGCCAGCTAAAATTTGATTCAAGTGGTTCTGGGCCAAGCTTTTTAAAAAAATCTATGTTTTCAATCTCAATAGTCGGCAATAATCTCATCCAACCAAATTTTCTCTGATCATTAAAGAATAATTTACTGGAGTCAGTAAAGTCTATAGTAACTCGGGTAGATTTATCCGGCAAATTGCCTATTAGGCTGTCCGTGGGGTGGCCACCACCAAATGACTGCTGATTGCTTCTATAGATCAGCTGTCCGGTCATCTTTAGATGCACTATTAAGCTGTAGCCATTGGTTAAATTAATAATAATTACCTTTCCCCGCCTTTTAACAGTACCGATTTTTGAACCTATGAGAAACTTGTTAACGTCAACTAAATTATTGGGAAATGATTTTGGGTTATCAAAGTCAATCGATAAAAAGATTTTTCCGATTAATAATTTACTAAGCCCTCGAACAATAGTCTCAACTTCTGGTAACTCTGGCATCTTATCTATATTGTATCAGCTATAATGGTAGCTAATGGATAACATCGAGCAATTATTAAAGAACAGGTTATTTGATGAACCGCCCGAAATTAAAATAATTAAGGATTTCATTAGGATTAATTTTGATGAGCAATGCTTAGTAAAAGTTTCTCGATTTAAAATAGCAATTATAGTCTCAAATTCAGCTCTGGCAGGGGCTTTAAGAGAAAAAATGGAGACTTTGAAAGATCAGCTACTTACTTCTAAAAGTATCTCAATTATTGTGGGGACCGTTTAGTAATCTCATTAGCTACATTACAATACCCGACTAAATTATTAAGCTATAGATTACCCCAATTTTTACTAACACCAACTTCAACTGAAAGTTTAATGTCGATTGGGTAGACATTCTCCATTGTCTCTTTGATGATCTTTGTTACCGTGTCTACTTCTGAATCGACACACTCAACTAAGATTGAATCATGTACTTGAATTAAAAGCCTGGCACTGTAACTGGATAATTTTTCTTCAACCGCTATCATATATAATTTCATTAGTTCAGCTGCCGTTCCCTGTATCGGCATATTAATAGCCGCTCGTTCAGCAGCTTTACGAATAATAAAATTGGGGCTATTAATGTCGGGCATTGGCCTTCTCCTACCAAATAGGTCTTCAACAAAACCATTTGTTTTTGCATCTTTCAACAGTTTTTCCATGTAACTAAGGAGTGGTTTCCTGAGTTCATAGTAACGTTCAATGAATTTCTTTGACTGCTCCTGAGTCATATTAGTTGCAACGCTAAGACCGTGAGGACTCATTCCGTATAGGATTCCGAAATTGATAGTTTTAGCGAATCGTCTCATCTCTTTAGTAACTAACTCAGGTTTTTGTCCACTCATCTGAGCCGCAGTTACTGTATGAACATCTAATCCGGCATTAAATTGACTAATCAATTCATCGTCTTTAGATAGATAGGCTGCCAGTCTAAGCTCAAACTGAGAATAGTCGGCGGCTATAAAGCTATATCCTTTTCTTGATACAAATGCTGATCTAATCTCGCGACCAATTTCGGTTTTTATTGGTATGTTCTGTAGATTTGGATCAGTAGAACTTAGTCTGCCAGTTTGAGCAACAGTTAAATTAAAACTAGTATGAATTCTAGAGTTTGAGTCTGCTAGTCTGGGTAGCGCCTCTATGTATGTATTTAACAATTTTGAATATTCTCGATATTCAGTTATTAGGTCTATTATCGGGTGTACACCCCTTAACTTATCCAGCTCCTTAGCACCAGTCGAAAGATTATTTTTACCTTTCTTTACCCCTGCTGTAGATAGATTTAATTCTTTATATAAAATCTCGGCTAGCTGTATGGGTGAGTTTATATTAAATTCATGACCGGCATATTCAAAAATTGATTTCTGAATAGAGCCTATTTTCTCTTTGAAGTCAGTTGCCATTTTAGCAAGCAAATCAGTATCCAGCCCAATGCCCTCAAATTCCATCCTAGCCAAAATCGGAATTATTTTCCACTCAACATCACTAGCTAGGCTACTAATTTTAGGATAACTAAGTAGCTCAGTCTTTTGAATTTTTGTGACTTCGCGTATTACTGCCACAATATCGGGAGATTTTTGAATAAATTCATCATCATCTAAATCGTCGAGTGAAACCGAGGAATAGCCCAGACTATCTTCAGCCAGTTCGGTTATGGTAAGGGCCCTATTCAATGAATTAATTAGAAAGGCTCCAATAAGAATGTCATGATTAATATTGCCTATATTCACTCCTAAACTAAAACAGGTTTGAATAGTATTTTTCAGATCATACCCGATAATTTCAGGTTTGCTTGAAAACAAATTAGTTAGTATATTACTTAGTAATTTTTTATCTAGCTTAACAATGTCCAGAAGAAAGTTTGTTTCACTATCAGGACTAATATTTAAGTAAAGCGGTACATTTCCATGTTTGCCTCTCGCCCTAGAATATATGACTAATTCATTAGTTTTAGGAAATTTTAATTGAGTTAATTTTTCATCAGTATCAATCACAAAATTTTTAGGGACTCTTAAGTCGTAGTTAGAGCTAGAAATCATAGTTGAATCTATCTTAAAAATTTCCGGTAACTTACTAACTAGAGATTTAAATTCTAATTCACTTAAAATTTTCTTTAATTCTTCGGGCTTAACTCTACTGCCATCAACTTCATTTATATCTAAAGAGATCGGGGCATCTAACCATATCTGGGCTAATTTTCTACTCATATAAGCCGAATCCTTACCAGCTAATAATTTCTTACTCGTTGAGGCTTTTATTAAATCCAAATTATCATAAATATCGTCTAGCGTAGAATAATCACCTAGTAATTCTGTGGCTGTTTTACTGCCAATTCCCGGAACACCAGGTATATTATCCGAAGAATCCCCGGCTAGAGATTTATAGTCGACAAATTGTTCAACTTTAATATTATGTTTTTTCTCGAAACTATCTACATTATATTCTTCTATATTGCTCAAACCCTTCTTCAGTATGTAAGCTCTAGTGTGGGTATTTACTAGCTGTAAAACATCAAGGTCGGAAGTTACTAGATATGTTTCAATATTCTTTGCAGTTGCTTGATACGATAGCGTTCCCATAATATCGTCTGCCTCATAATCATCAAGCTCATATAGTGGCCAACCAAATGCATCCAATAACTTATGCAGTATAGGTATTTGTAGATAAAAGTCGTCAGGAGCTGGTTTACGTCCAGCTTTATATTCCGGATATATCTCTAACCTTTTTCTTATATTGGTTTTTGGTTTATCCCAGGCTACACAAACATAATCTGGCTTTAATTTTCTTAATACTTCTAGAGCCATTACTGCAAAACCATAAATTCCACCCGTTGGTACGCCATCTTTGGTTTTAAGCTCTGGCATGGCATAATAGCCACGGTAAAATATACTTTTACCATCAATTATTACAAATCTCTTTAATTTATCAGCCATCTAGAATTAATTATATCTAAAACAATCAGATAGTAGTAATTTGAATTTAAATTCAAAAGAAGTTAATTGATCTAGAAAATACTATTTGATATATTCGTAGAGTTTTTTAGCGTCTTTGTGTTTTCTTAATTTTGCTAATGCCTTAGCTTCAATTTGCCTAATTCTCTCTCTGGTTACACTGAATTCCTGGCCGACCTCTTCGAGCGTATAGTTCTTTCCGTCTTCTAGGCCAAATCTTAATTTAATGATTTTTTGCTCTCGCTCAGTTAATCCATTGAGCATTCCGCTAACATGTTCTTTTAATAATTGATTAGTTGCCGATTCTTCGGGGCTAATCGTGTCTTCATCTTCGATAAAATCACCCAAGACTGAATCCTCTTCGTCTTCATGAACACTCGCGTCCAAACTAGAAATGTCCTGTTTGATTTTCATTATGTGTTCGACTTTATCTACATCAATTTCCATCGCTTCAGCTATTTCTTCATTGCTAGGCTCACGATTTAATTCCTGGGTTAACCTTCTTTGAGTTCTCAAAAGTTTATTAATTGTTTCAACCATGTGTACTGGTATTCTGATAGTCCTAGCCTGGTCAGCTATAGCTCGAGTTATAGCCTGTCTAATCCACCAGGTGGCATATGTTGAGAATTTAAATCCCTTGTCTGGATCAAATTTCTCAACTGCTCTAAGTAACCCCGTATTACCTTCTTGAATTAAGTCCAGTAGATCAAGCCCCCTACCAACATATCTTTTAGCGATACTAACTACTAGCCGCATGTTGGCCTCAGCCATTTTATCCTTTGCAACTTTATCTCCGGCCACCACCCTATTAGCTAACGCTAGTTCTTCCTCGGAAGAAAGCAAAGGAATTTTACCAATTTCTCTGAGGTATAGGCGTACTGAATCATCAGAAATATCATCAAAGAAATTTGCAGCCTCGAGGTTCACTTCTTCTTCAGTACTCTCCCACTCAGCTGGAAAATCTGTAGCCATCGGCTGGGTTAATCCAGTAATCACAACTCCAGAGTCAGAAAGTTCAGTGTAAACTGCGTCTAGCTGTTCAACGTTTTCAGGAGTGTCGGGAATAACATCAAATATTTCTCGTTGATCAATACGATTTTCTTTTTTAGCTTTAGCTATCAAATCGTTCTTCAGTTGGTCAGGATCAATTTGAACACTATCGTCATTAACTATATTTTTTTTAACCATTTATTCAACTCCCAATTATCTTTAATAATTCATCTAACTTTTTAGCTTTTTTCAATAAATTTTGAGTCGCTTCTTCATCCGAATATTGCATATCTAGGGAAAGTAAATCTTTTTGTTTTTTAACGAATTTTACTATTAGACGATCTCTTAAGCGTTTAGATTCGTAAACTAATTCTATATCGCTTAGATCTTGATATAACGTCTCGTATTGTAACATCAACATTTTAACATAATCTGCAATATTATTCAATTCACGTCGGCTATTTTTAGTAAACTTATAGTCAGGATTCGCTTTCAAAAATGTTATTAATATTCGCTGATCCTCAGAGCCAAACATGTTTTTTTTAACTATTTCTAGATTTTTTCTAGATCCTGGGTTATATAAACAAATTGCTATGAATTGATCTTGAGTTTTTCTTTGATCAATTTCGTCTTTATCAAGTACAGGTTTATCGATTTTAGGAGTTTTTAGTTTTGCAGTTTTTTCTGGAGCAAAACTACTTGATTTAGATATAAGAGCCGACTTATCAACGTTTAATATCTTAGACAATTTACCATAGTAATGATCTTGCTCAACGCTATCGGATAATTTATTTATTACTGGTAGTAAAATATCTGAAAATTTTCGTTTATCTTTAGCCTGATTTAGGTCTAAGACTTTTTGATAACTATCGATTAACCAATCCACGGCATAAATAGGCCTGTTTACATACCCTTCCCATAATTTTGGATTGATTTGAATTAGCTCATCTGGGTCTTTGGCATTATCAATAGCTATCACGCTCAAGTTAACTTTAGCCTTGCTGGCGATTGGAATAGCCCGCTCAGTCGCAGTTTGACCAGCACTATCTTGATCAAAGGCCAGGCGGACATCTGAAGATAGGTTACCAATGATTTTTAGATGCTGTTCGGTTATTGCCGTACCAGCCGTTGCGACTACCTGTTTAACGCCTACTTGATATGAAGATATTACATCCAAATTTCCCTCTACTATTACGCAATAACCAGAAGTTCGAATTGAATCCTTGGCTAAATGGAGTCCGTAAACATGTCGACTTTTATCATATAAAATTGTTTGTGGCGTATTTATGTACTTCGGGGAATTACTATCACTGACTAATTGTCTAGCCGTAAAGCCAATCACCCTACCTTGTCCATCTGCTAGTGGTATCATTAGCCTGCCCCTAAACATATCAATCGGGTTTCGATAACCTCTGGTTGCAAGCCCTGACTCCTGCAAATCTTTTATATTGAAGCCTTGTTTTAATAGAAATTTAATCAATGCATCTCCGTTATTCGGAGAATAGCCTAACCTAAAGTCCAATACAGTTTCTTTATCAAAGTGTCTATTTTTAAATACGTAATCTAAGGCTTGTCTGCTATTGCGCAATTGAACTTGATAAAATTTTGTAGCTAATTCCAACACGTTATAGGCTATTTGTTTATTTTTAATAAGTGCGCCCGATTTGCCGTTAGAATATTTACTCAAATCAATACCGGCCTTATTAGCTAAAATGCTAAGAGCTTCTTTAAAGTC
>JAJYCU010000023.1:0-4314 GCA_021778165.1 bacterium
CTTGAAATCTTATAGTATTGGCATGCCAATACTTACTGGCAGCTTCGACTTGAGCATCAACATTAGCAGAGTTTACATTGTAATTTTTTGCTTCTAACCCACCATATACGGAAATTCCTTCGGGAACATAGACCTGATTATTCCCATAAATTATCTGATTGCCAACAACTCTAAAGCTACTTTGTAGAGGAGCTAAAGCAGATGTTGTATTAATTTTAAACAAAATTAAATTAACTAGAACTAGTAAAAATGAAACTATCTTAAACAAATATGTATCTTTAAATTGTATTTTGCTCATCATTGCCTAAATTATATTGAACCTTTAGGTCGAAATTTCTTTATAAAATCTTAATACTACATATTATCACATTACTCTGTTAAATCAACCTCACTTCTATAATATTAGGAATATAATATTGTTTATGTTATAATTTAAAAATTGTTTAAATGGATCCGGGATTTAATTATATTCACTCGATTTTCATTCTAGAACAATCGATATAATAAATTAAATCAAAGGATACATTAATGTCTTATAATAATTATCAAAAATCTAGTTCATCTAGAAGCTACTCTTTTAATAGTAGACCAACTCGTAACTTCAAACGAAAAATCGTCAAGGATAACATCAACCCAGCACGTTTTATTAGCCCAGCTAAAACTGTTGAACCAGTTGTCTTCGTGCCTGAAAATAAGTTTGAAGACTTCGAAGTATCACAAACTATTAAAGATAACATTGTTCAAAAGGGTTTTACGACTCTTTCACCAATCCAAGATCAAGCTATACCAGTCGGTTTAGCTGGACAAGATGTTATTGGAATTGCTAATACTGGAACCGGTAAAACAGTAGCCTTCGCTATACCAGTTATAAACAAACTCATAAAAAATAAGGCATCTAACGCCTTAATTATTGCTCCAACTAGGGAACTTGCTCTGCAAATTAGTCTTGAATTTAGATCAATTGGTAAATCAACTGGACTAAGCGAAGCAATTCTAATAGGTGGCACACCAATTGGACCACAACTTAGAAGTTTACATTCGAATCCAAAGATCGTAATTGGTACTCCAGGAAGAATTAAGGATCACCTAGAGAGATCAAGTTTAAACTTATCTAGTTTTGACACTGTAGTGATTGACGAAGTAGACCAAATGCTAGACATGGGATTTATTAATGATGTTACTCATATACTTAGTAAATTAGCTACTCCAAGGCAATCATTCTTTTTCACTGCCA
Source organism: bacterium (assembly GCA_021778165.1). The sequence goes on from JAJYCU010000023.1 coordinate 1,235, forward strand.
CAATGGATGAAAAAGTAAAAACATTAATTAATACTTTTTCTCATGATCCAGTCACTATTTCAGTAAAAACTGGTAGTACAGTCGATACAGTCGAACAGAATATTATTAAATATGAATCTAAAGGTCAAAAAACCGATAAATTACATACTCTACTAATTGACCCAACTGTCAAAAAAGCTCTAGTGTTTGATGACACCCAAAGAAGTGTTGAAAGATTAAGTAATGAATTACAAATTAGAGGATTTAGTGTTGACTCTATTCACGGCGGTAAAAGCCAAGGTCAAAGGAAAAGAGCACTAAGTCGTTTTAGAGAAAATGAAATCAATATATTAGTTGCTACAGATGTTGCAGCTAGGGGTATTGATATATCTGATATATCACATGTAATTAATTTCTCAACTCCTAAAACCTACGATGATTATGTTCACCGAATTGGTCGAGCTGGTCGAGCCGGAAGAACTGGTTTTGCTTTGACTTTTATTGAGTCTTAAGAAATACTAATCTTTTTTAAATCGTTTAGTAAAAGGCCACCAAATTAATTGGCCTATGTCATAAGATAGGGCGGGTACAAGTAGAGATCTAATTATTAGAGTATCGAGAAGTACACCGAACGAAACAATAAAGGCAATTTCAGCCAAAAATAATATTGGAATTACACCTAAAGCTGCAAAAGTGGCCGACAGAACAACCCCAGCTGAAGTAATAACACTTCCAGTAACGCTTAAACCTTTTAATATTCCATACCTAGTTGAAGATTTTAATGATTCTTCTCTAATCCTGGTCATCAGGAATATATTATAGTCAACCCCTAGTGCAACTAAAAAGATAAAACCAAATAGTGGTACAGATGGATCAGAACCAGGGAAATGAAAGACATGATTAAATAGTAGAGCTGATATAGCTAGAGTAGAAGCGTAGCTAATAATAACAGATATAATCAAAATAACAGGTGCTAAGACAGACCTAAGAAGTATAATTAGAATAACGAAGATAATAGCCAGGACTATGGGGATAATGGGCTTTAAATCATGCTTTGCGGCGTTGTTAGTATCAAGTTGAATTGCTGAATTTCCACCAACTAGAACATTTTTATCATAAACCTTCAAAGAAGTTCGAAGAGAATTAACTAAATTCTCGGCTTGTGGCGACTGCCCTTGATAATTAATAACAGCATTAATTAAAACTTTTCCATTAACTACAATTGGCACATTTAGCTTTGTAACCGGATTTATGTTTCCCAGTACAACAGCTGAACTAATACCAGTCGTATTATTTAAGTAATTAATAACCGCAGCCGCATCGGTGGCTTTGGTAATTATTTGCATTGGATTACCTGATCCAGCTGGGAAATACTTAGATAGAAGATTTTGTCCAGTTACAGCCTCAGATTTACCAATAATGTTTTGAGATTGTGAAACACCACTAGCTTTAAAGGTTGGAAGTCCAATTAGAATGATAGCAATTAAAATAATACTTAAACTAATCCAGATTAATCTATATTTCTTTTCAACAAATGAAGCTACTTTATTCCAAAAATTCGAGTAAAGATTAAACTTAGAGCCTTCGTTTTTAGCTGTTTGCTTAGGCTCATAAGAAACTTTTAGTGGCCAAAATGATTTACGGCCGAAAATCAACAATAAAGCAGGGAAAAATGTCATAGCTGTAAAAAATGACATTATGATACCTGTGGCAGCAACTGGGCCTAAGCCTCTGTTTGAATTTAATTCTGAGAACAACAAGCTAAATAAACCAGCTATAACTGTCATAGCAGCAGCCGTAACAGGTTCCCAAGTTGATTTGATTGATTCTCTTATAGCATCAAACTTACTTTCAAACTGATGTAGCTTTTCTTTAAACCTCGAAAGAAACAAAATAGAATAATCAGTCGTAGCTCCAATAACCAAAATTGAAAGAATACCTTGAGATTCACCGTTTAGCTGAACGATATTATTTTTTGCTAAATAATAGACTAAAAGTATTGAACCACTAAGGGCAAACACAGCACTAAGTAGGACTAAGATTGGCAGTAGTAGCGATCTATAGACAGCTAGTAAGATAACCAGCACAGCCACAATAGCAACAATGGTTAAGATACCATTTATACCATTAAAAGCATTAGAGAAGGCATTAATAATACCAGCAGGGCCAGTAATATAAGTAGTTAAGTTACTAGGCTTATTATTAGCAAGCACTAAGTGAAGGGCGTTAATAGTAGGATTATTATCAGTTGTTGCAGAAGTTGGTACTACAAACTCAGCGGCTGTTTTATCTTTAGATAATACAGGACCAACAATAAATGTATTTTTTGAGATATAGACGCCTGGAACAGATTTAAACTGACTCGATAGATTAGAAAGATATAATAAATCAGTTTTAGTTAAGCTAGTCTTAGATTGAATAAAAATAATAGCAGGGAAAGAGTTAGTTTGTTCAAATTTAGAAATTTGATTTTGAACTTGCGTTGACTCTGCAGACTTAGGTAAGTATGATCCTTCGTTATTATTAGAGACAGAATTAATCTTAGCAAATGTCGGTCCACCAATTGAAGCGATAATTAGCCAAGCAACAAGTGAAATAATTGCGATAATATAATATTTGTTTTTTTGTTTCATCTTGTTAAATTATACCAATAAAATATCAATTATATAAATAATGATATAATTTCATGATGAATTTTAATGAAAAAGTATTAAATGCACATAAAAATCTTAAAGGGAAGCTATCAATTCAAAGCAAAGATAGTCTTGATAGTTTTGAAAAACTTTCAACTTATTACACTCCAGGAGTTGGAGCTGTGAGTCGTTATATTTTCGATAACCCTGAGCAAACTCGAAACTATACTTGGACAGGGAATAATGTAGCAGTGATTAGTGATGGTTCAGCGGTATTAGGGCTTGGAAATATAGGACCTAAAGCATCACTCCCTGTTATGGAGGGCAAAGCCATGATATTTAAGGAATTTGCAGGTATCGATGCAATACCAATAGTTTTAGATGTTCATACAGCAGATGAAATTGTAGCTGCTGTTAAAGCTATAGCACCCAGTTTCGGTGGGATTAATCTTGAAGATATTGCTGCCC
>JAJYCU010000023.1:4324-7607 GCA_021778165.1 bacterium
TTTGTTTTGAAGTTGAAGACAGATTAAAAAATGAACTTTCCATACCAGTCATGCATGATGATCAACATGGTACAGCAGTAGTGGTACTAGCCGGCCTAATAAACGCTGCCAAACTGGCTAATAAAAATTTAGCTGATTGTAAGATTGTTTGTCTTGGAGCAGGAGCGGCTGGTACCGCAATCGTTAAATTAATTAACTATTTTGCAAACCCGAACCAACTTATTTTAGTTGATAGTAAGGGAATTATTAGCCGTAGTCGAACAGATTTAAATAACGAGAAGACTGAATTACTCGAAATTACAAACAAAGACAATATCGATGGATCTATAGAAGATGCACTAGTAGAAGCAGATATTTTTATAGGTGTATCGAAATCTAACGCTATAAATCAAGCTATGGTCCGTACAATGAATCAAAATCCGATCATTTTCGCTATGGCAAACCCAAATCCTGAAATTGATCCTAAACTAGCCAAAGAAGCTGGTGCTTTTATTGTAGCTACAGGTAGAAGCGATTACCCAAATCAAATAAATAACGCCTTAGTTTTCCCAGGTATATTTCGTGGTGCCCTAGACAATAATGTTAAGCATATTACAGATGATCACAAGATAGAAGTTGCAAAAGCCCTAGCTATGTTAGTAGAAATGCCCAATGTTGATATGATTATCCCAGAAGTCTTAGATAATCGAGTCGTCCCAACTATTTCAAATATTATTAGATAATTTTTGATTAAGGCTTAGAAATAATTGGCATTTCTTTTATAAAATTATTGTTTAGCAATAACTCAACGACTGCCAGACCAACTTCATTTCTAGAAGATAGAACTTTAGTTGGACCATTTTTAGTCAGTTTATACTTTTTAGTCTTAAAATTATCTAATTTTAAAACTCTGACAATAGACCAATCCAGAGCTGAATTTTGAATTATATCAGCGTGACGAATACCATCTTTAATTCTCTTTGGATCAATTATCGAGATTGAAAGATTTAGTATTCTATCGATAATTGAAATTTTATCGCCTGGTTGCCTAACCCCAGTTCCAGTTAAACTAATTAATCGTTTTAAGCCTAATTCATTCATCGACTCAATCACATTTGTGATAGCTTCTGATTGTAAATTGGCTGGTGATGAACGACGATGACCAATGAAACTAACAACTGCATCACAACCTGAAATAAGATTCATAACATCCGATTTAATTAACGCATTACATTTTATTAAAGTTATTAATTTTCTTATCAAAATCAAAACTTGAATACATATTAAAATTTATAGATATAAATAATAAAATAGAGAATAATTTTTTTTAACGTAATTTTATCCTGCGGAAATGTAACGAGAAAGAGAAGTGCAACAAAATTTAGTAAAGAACCCATAATACTGATGAATTTTGCCATCAAATACTTCAACTCAAATGTAGGAAAAATATACAGTTCAGTGTTAACTACCAAGTATATGGTGATAATTACTATAAAAAGAGCAAAAAGTCTATTAGTCCAGCTTTTATGGTTGTTAAATAATAATACTAACCCTAAAATAAGGTTAAATGAGGAAAATATGAGCAGAATTACCTCGTTCATTCTTTAATAGTATTCTTAATTTTAAGGCAAAGTCAAGAAAGCTGACTTTATAGAATAAGATCGGATAGGGAAATATGCACCCGTTTTGATTTTAGATTTTTACCCAGTAATATATCCTCTGCTGCCGTTGTAAAAACGGAGGCTGCTAATGATGTTGCAATAATAAGCTGAGGATAGCCAGTCAACTCTTTACCAACTGAAAGTACTGAATCCAGCATTTTTTTGCTATGGTGTTCACGTCCTATTATGTTCACAAACATGTTTGTTTTATCCTCGATAGTTTTTTGCGAATATAATTGTTCTTCAGAGTAATTGTTAAGAAATACCTCCAAGCCTAAATCTTCAGTATCAAAGCGCTCAATTATTATTATGACGCCTTTTTCAATATCAAATCCTGATACTACTGGAATTTTTAGTGCTTTTGCTCTTTTACGCAGTTGTATTTTTAAATTAAACTGATCAAATGCATCAATAACTAAATCAGCATTATTCAGAAAATCATCAAGAACATCTAATGATAGCCCTTCGTCAAATAAGTTAGTTTGGATGAATGGATCAATTGTGTTTATTTTATCCCTCATTATTATTGCTTTTTGCTTCCCTAAATCCTCCAAAGAGTATTGAGCGCGATTTATATTAGTTAATGCGACGCTGTCCATATCTGCAATATTGTATATGTTGCCGATACCGTAACGGATAAATGATAAAAGCACATTTGAGCCTACTGATAGACCAGCTATGGCAATTTTTTTGTTATAAAGTCGTAACTGCTCCTCTGTAGTTATAAGATTTAGATGTCTGACAGTTCGAAGTTTTATAAAATCCTCCCGCTTTAATATGTGCATCAATTTATTACTCCATGGATGATAGAGCCAACACTCTTTTTGTTTTTTATACGATGCGTGTTCTTCAATATGGTTTTTCCATAAATTTTTTTGTTCTAAATCAGTTCTGAAGTAATAGTCTGGTTTATAGACAAAATATTCCTCCTTAAGCATTAGTTCTAGATTATCTAGAATAAATGGATTTTTGGTATGCACAAATTTATCAAGATCATGTTGTGATTTAAATTGAATTATTTGAGGCACATATGATTTCATAGTTATAAAAAGTATTTAAGCTTGGTCTTATTAAATAGCTTTGGATCATCTGGGAAAAACTCAATAACAGGATCTTCCATTTTTGTTGACGTGTATATGAGGTTAAAATCGTGATTGATTTTTTGTAGGTTTTGTATAAATTCTTCTAAAAATTTCTGGCTGTCTTGCTCATTAAACGAGGCTTGATCTTTCAAATATATATGAATTTTTAAACGAAGTCGCATATCCTGAGTCTCCTCGCGACCATACTTGAAATTACCTGTAAAACGATCTTTAAAAGTAGAACTTTCAAGGCAATAACGGATATCTTCAATGTAGATATTTGCAGCGACCAGTACGGCGTCACCTCTTCCAAATATATACACATAATGGCTGTCTTGGTCTGTATGTGTAAATGAAATACCATTTTTAGAAGTTATATTCGCAAGTTGTGCTGAGTTGATAACTCTTCCTCTATCATGTATGTTATATCTGATTAAAGGCATTGGTTGACGAGCTGTAATCAATATTTCAGAATTTACTTCTTCTAGATATTTTGCCTGAGGCTCATATCGAACAAAAGTTGGAGGATCAACTACGCCGAAGAGGTCTTTACAGAACATG
>JAJYCU010000024.1 GCA_021778165.1 bacterium
CCAAAAACACCTATATTGGCTTCGAGTAATCTCGCCTGTTCTTCAGAAGTTACTAATTCTCTATTTCTTGCCGTACGAAGTAATTGATGATGTTCCTTAGAGGGATAATGTACTAATTGATCTAACCAAGGGAAAAACACCCATTTACCATACTCTATATCATCTCGTTGATAAGTGTCCATAAAATTATCCCTTATAGCAAGACCAGATTCTGAATAAGGCTGCAAAATATTAGGATGCATTACATTAAATAAATCTGCTGTAATTGTTTTTAAATTATCTACACTTGTAGTTATTTGACCAGATTTGTATAATGCCTCTGCTTGATTCAAATGGTCTTCATTAGTGAAATCAAATATGATAGGGTTATGCCATTCTCTAGGGCCAGTATTCATTTGCTTTATAAATTGTTTAAATTCAACATTCATATAAAAACCAATTATGCTATTTAAGCCTTTAAACCAATTTTAAAATCTACAACTTCTTCAGATAAATTCGCTTCTGGGATACCTTCGAGAAAATATAAAAATGTTGTAACTAATTTATCTCTTTCTTGACCATTTTTACTGACAGCGATATTTTTCATCATATTTTTAAATAAGTCATCTATTTTAAATAAAGCTGGTATTAATATAACTTTTTTCTTAACTCTAGGATCTTCTATAGTAGTTTCTGAACCAATTTTCATAAAGTTAGTAGAACCAAATTGAATCTCTAGCCATCTTAGTGTCCTATCAACTACACTAAAAAACCAATATTCATTTTTACCGTATGAGTCTTGATATACGTCCCTTAAAAGCTCTAAAAGACCTGCCTCAGTTGCCTCACTAGTTCTAGACAAAGCTGCTAATTCTTTTAATTTATTTGCCGGAATATTCAACAATAATCCTAACCCATCTGGATTTAAGTTTTCTCCACATAATTTATAAGCTGGTAATATGGTAAAATCTTCACCATTAGGTATATTAATCATACGGACTGTAAGAGAGTTGTCTGGTTCATTCTCAGATTTAATAGCTAAATAATAATCTACACTGGGGCCTCTAGCATGATCAATTGCACTAACGACATGACCATTCTTATCAATCGCATCCTCATTAATAAAACCTAAAGCCCTATAGCCTTCAGCGTGAATTTTTAGTGCTTCATCAACTAAAACTTCATTGCCTTCTTCTTGAAACTTGATATGAACATACTCATCTTTTCTAGGAGTTAACTGTTCTGTTACTTCTTGAGTTGGATATAATTCTTGTTCTTTAATATCAACCATATAATTTTTCACTTACTCTTTATAATAAAAAAATACCGAACTCCAGCTATCATCACCTGATAACAAGTTCGGTATTTTAAATTTGTAAAGTTCTAATTAACTAAAATATATGGTACTATAAAATACAGATAAAGTCAAGATAAAAAATATATACCTATGGAAGATAAGAATTCAACAAAAACTATCTTAGTTATAGAAGATGACAAATCTATCTCTTTTATGTATAAATTCAAACTTGAACAAAAGGGTTATAAGGTTATTTGTGCCTATAATGGTCAGGAAGGTGTTAAAAAAGCTGAGGAGTATCGTCCAGATCTTGCTCTTATCGATATAATGATGCCGGTTCTAAGTGGTGATCTTGCTCTAAAGGAAATACGCTCAACTGATTGGGGAAAAAATATCAAGGCATTAATCCTAACCAATATAGGTAAAGATGAGGCCCCGGCAATTTTAAGATTCTTGGATATATCTGGTTATATCGTTAAAGCACACTACACACCGACCCAAGTTGTTGAAATTATTGATAAATTACTTATATAGAATTTGATATAACACCATCGAGTGAGCTGAGTTGATGATCTGAATATTCCAAAGCTGTTCGATCATGCGTAATCCAGAGCACGCTTATTCCATCCTCATCAACCATTTTTCTGACAAGTTCGAGTGAATTCTTAGATGATCTTGAATCAAGTGATGATGTTGGTTCATCGGCAATTAATAATCTTGGTTGTTGAACTATAGAACTAACTAACGCAGTTCTTTGTTTTTCTCCGCCTGATTGATTCCTCATTAAATCATTTAAATTATGACCTATTTCTAATTTTTGGGCTATTGAAATTATTTTTTCTTTGTCAGCAAACTGGCCTAATGAACTTTTTAAATTTGTTATTAGCTGTAATACAGTCAGATTAGAATCTGGGAGATATGGATTTTGAGCAATGTAACCACAATATCGTCTTATAAAATCTTGTCGAGCTATACTTTCTTTTGATTCAAGAATCATAAAATTAGCAACTCTCTTTAGAAAACCCTTTTCTTTCAAGGGTTCAAATTTAGCTACTATTTCCTGCTGGTTATTATAATGAACAACCTGCCCAGTTTTGGGATGTAATAACCCTAGAACTACCATAGCTGCAGTCGATTTTCCTGAACCGGACGGACCAGTCAAAACATTAAAACCTTTTGCAATCGTAAATGTTGAATTTTCTAGACGATTAGAAACTGAAATATTTTCAGCTGAGACTAAAGTTGTACTCATAAAACTTGACCTTTATCAAAATTAAAATTACTAGCTTCTCTTCTCAATGCAAAAGAAGTACTTAGTCGTCCTACACCCCAAGTTAACCCTAAAATCGTAAGATAAGTTTTCAAACTTGGGCCTAGTGCAGCACCAGGTTCACCTAAATTTGTCATAGCATCAAACAAAATAACTGCCGGAAATGCGAATAATGATGATTCGATAATTTCTGACTCCATTTTTTCTGTATATATTTTTGATACCATCTTTTCACTAAAGCCATTTGCTTTTAAGAAAAGATTTACTTTTCGGTTATTAGCTAAGTTTGTTCTGGCCTTATAAGAAATTGCAATTCCGGCAAAACCTAATCCAAGCATCATAGCCTCAAGGACTAAACCGTCAACGGCGTTTTGTCCAGTTTGAAGAGCGTTGTAAGAAAATTCTTGGCTGGTTGCAGCAAATAAACGTTGTGAACTAGTGTTTTGAGTTGATTGAACTTTTCTAAGTATTGATTGAACTTTCTGTTTAGTTGAATCCATTAAAATCATGCTGTATGGTAATTTTTCGTTAGAATTCAAACAATTTGTATAATCTTTACTATTAAAGATTATTGGAAGGAGATTGAAACCGCTACTACCATTTAATATATCTCTAACTGTTAATTCCAATCCTTGCACATCAAACGTTCCACCAACAGGTACACCTAATTCTTTAGCCACATCAACATTTACAGTTTGACAATTATTAGTAGTTTCTTTTAAGCCAGTTGTTGATTGTGGCATACCGATTGCTAAAAATTCAATTGGTTGTCCGCCCTTCACTCTTGAACCTGATACCCACTCTTTATAGATAGGTACTGCTGGAATTCCTTGGTTATTAGCTGCATTTAAAATTTGATTACCAATTTGTACATTAACATAATTAGTATTAAGAATATCCGGTGTTGGACTATTAGAAACAACAAAATTTTCTGAGCCCTTAGTCGTTTTTGCAGCTAAAGTTTTATTAAATAATTGAGCTACATTTGATTGAGTATGGCTAACACCTTTAGCAATATCTGAGTAATTACCAATCATTAAGCCAGCTCCACCCATTAGTATACTTGCAGCGGCCAAAGACTTAATCTTAGTTTTCTTGTCTGAATTTACATTTGAATTATTTAAACTATAAATAGCCTGATCTTTTTCATTAAAAGGTAATCTTAAATGATGCATACCTCTTTTTGCCAGGAAAATAGCCCCGAAGGTTTCGCCAGTAGCTTCTAAGTAGGTAAATGATTTAGCTAACAAATCCGAAGGTTGAGCTCTATCGGTTACAATTGCTAAATCGTGATTTATAATATTTGATTCAATGAAAGAATAGCCAACCCCAATAGACCCAGCTAAAAGCACTGAACCGATTGCTAGCTTACGAAACTTACTAGCCGTAGTTGAATAATTATTTTCAAATTTATCCGCACTCATCATAGTTTTATTATTATATACTATTTATAGTATATTTCAAGTCTTTTGATTTTTACTTCAATTCATGGTAGGTTAAATAATATGTTTAAGGTTGCAATAATCGAAGACGATCAAACTATATCTCAGATGTATCGTTTTAAGTTTGAAACCGAAGGTTATACTGTAGACGTAGCTGAAAACGGTAAAATCGGCTTAGATTTAATTAATGAGATGCGTCCTGATATTGTTCTACTTGATTTAATGATGCCTGAAATGAATGGGGACATTATGCTCGAAAAGCTAAGAGCAACTCCATATGGCAAAAACCTTAAAGTAATTGTTTTAACCAACATGGGCGAACAAGAAATACCAGAATCTGTTAAAAAACTCGGTGTTAGCGCTGTAATTCTAAAAGCCGACATGACTCCAAGACAAGTAACCGAACTTGTTAAATCTCAGTTAACTAAGTAATTTTGTTGCATTAATCAGATTATCAAAAAGTGCGCATATAGTCAGTGGCCCAACTCCGCCTTTTTTAGGTGTTATGGTTAAATCGTCTCTGTCAAAAACTGATTCATCGACATCACCTAGAGTTCGGTTATTTTCACTCGCTACTCCAGCATCAACTATGACAGTTTTAGGTTTTAGCATATTTGGCATAATTAAATGAGGCTGACCGGTTGCCGTGACTATAATATCTGCATTAAGAGTTAAGCTTTTAAGATCATCCACCCTATCGTCAATAGCCGTAAAATCAATGTCAGATTTTTTTAACATTTCTCCAAGGGGTAGACCTACTAATTTACCTTGTCCGATTATTAAAATATTTTTACCAGTTAAATCTATATTATAGCCTGCTAGTAGCCATAGAATAGCTCTTGGTGTCGCTGGATCAAATATAGTATTTTTACCCAAACCATCAACATCTTTATTCTTATCAATTTGATTAACAATTACTTCAGTTTTTAATGGTTCAACTAGTGGAAGTTGAATAATTATGCCATGAATCGACGAATCATCGTTTAATGTTTTAATTAAATCTTCTATATTATCCATGTTTGTTCGATGAACTACGACTTTTATTCCTATATCATCAGCATATTTTTGTTTTAATCTCATATAAAGTTCTGTGACAGGACTATCAATAGTTACTATTATTGCTAATGTTGGAGTGATTTTATGATTAATTCTTAAATCTTCAACAGAACTCTGTTGTCTAGTTTTTATATAATCTGCTAACAATGCGCCATCTAAATACTTCATATTAGATGTATTTTATCAGACTTATATTTAATTTGATCTATCTAACTAGTCAATCTGACAATGATTTGATAAAGTTTAATACATGGGCCAGTAGCTCAGCTGGTTAGAGCACCTGCCTCTTAAGTAGGGTGTCGAGGGTTCAAGTCCCTCCTGGCCCTCCATACCGCTTATGTTTAAATAGAGAATAAAATCTCTGTTTTTGATACAATGATTCTATGAGTGAAATCGTGAAGTTAGTAGTTTTTGTACCTGAAGAGAATGCAGATGAAGTACGTAAAGCTATCGGAGAAGTTGGTGGTGGTGTAATTGGTGAGTATTCATATTGCAGCTATTCTATAAAGGGTGTTGGCAGATTTAAGCCAGGTAAAGACTCAGATCCTCACATAGGTGAGCCAGGAAAAATGGAATCTGTAAACGAGGAACGAATAGAAGTCCAGTGTGAAAAGTCAGATGCTTTAGATATTATTTCTGCTATTAAGAAAGTACATCCGTATGAAGAAGTTGTTGTGGATGTATACCCTATGTTACAACTTGAAATATAGTTGCAACAGCGAACACGATGGCCCTCCATAATGCTTATGTTTATTAATATTAGCTCTAAGATATATAATCCACTTAATGTCTAAACACATAAGATTGTTAGTTAAATTTTCTTCTCTAGTTCTTGTGGCTTTAATAATAACTTGGTTCACTCAATTTGCTGCTTTGTATGGGCACCCAAGTATCTCTCAACCAAGTATTAATAATCTATGTAATACTAGTCTAAATTATAAACCTTCATTACCGCCCAGTCATGACTCTGGACTTCCTATACCATATATAACTCACTATACTCCTGATAATGGTTGTGGTGTTGGTGCACCAATAATCTTTTATTTATTTATAATTGACTGCATACTCTGGTTTTTGGTTGTTATGGGTACTATTAGCTTGATTAAATATTTCGCGAAGAAATAATATTTAATTTATTTTGTCGCAATATTGTTGCAACAGCAGCACGATGGCCCTCCATAACGCTTATTCTTATCGTGGTTGTAAAATATGATAATATAAACGTATGGGTAATTAATATTTAATTATTTTCTATTTCTTTCAGAATCGAATTTCTTTGATTTTTATTTGGTACGATATTTTGGTTGCAACAGCATGCACGATGGCCCTCCAAACATAAGAATTATGTTAGACTGAAGAATATGGTGAAAGTTACTGTACTAAAAGTATTGAAGCCTATAATAACTCTAATACTAGTAGTCCTTGTCGTCGTATCTTTTCTTCATTATTTTACGCTATCAGATAATAATAAATTAGCTTGGCAATCCAGTTGGTTTCATGGAGATAAAAACATTACCTCTTGCCCTCTGGGCCTCCCAGGCTTAAATGCATCTGGCATTTGCAACTTAGGTGTTAATTATTCTACCCTTGGCTTTCCCATACAAATACCCGAAGAAGCCATATCCGGTCAATTTTGGCTTGCTTGGACGATTAATATTTGTGTTGTCGTACTATTAGCTACTGGTTTAATCTATATTATAATACGTAAGTTTACCTATGGTGTGCTAGTGAGTTTAGGTTTGTTAATTTTAATTGTCACTATTCCATATTTATCAAATTAGTTGCAACAGCATGCTCGATGGCCCTCCATAACGCTTATGCTTTATATACATCTTTACGGTGGCCAACTCTTATAACTTGTATAAGTAACTGTTGATTATGAATTTCATAGATAACCCTATAAACACCGACACGTATTCGATATGCTTTTTGTCCAGTTAGCTGTTCAACTCCGTTTGGGTATGGGTTATCGCCCAGTAGATAAATCCTTACCAAGATTCTTTCTACTTGGCTCTTATCAAGTCTTTTTAATTGTTTTTTGACGCTCGGATTGAGATTTACTACGTATTTCATCAAAATCTAACCCCAAATCATTAACTAATTTTTCAAAAGACACATATTCGTCACTACTTTTATGAGCTTCCTCTAGAGCCGCTACGTCTGCCATATCCTCAAGATACTCGAATAATCTTTCGTTAATAATAGCGGAAAGACTACTAGCGTCTCGTAAAGCATAGTGCTGAACGCTTTTCTTGATTTTAGGGTCAAGATATATGGTTGTCTTTTCGTTGATCGTTTTCATAATTACCATTATGATGCTATAACGTCATGGCGTCAATATTAATTTTGGAATGAGCATTCCTGTTTCTTGGATGCTAGATGCAACAGCATGCACAATGGCCTCCCATATATAGATCATATAAAATCTAGCGAATATTATTCTATTTACGTTTAGAACTCAGGACCTTTGCAACATTTCAGCTGGTATCCGCATACCTAATCCTAAGTGTATACGTTTAAAGTTATAAAACTCAAGATATTGTTT
>JAJYCU010000025.1 GCA_021778165.1 bacterium
ACCTGGATTTACGAATTTATCAAATGCCATATAGACTGTATAAAGTGCCATTATCTCTGTTATATTAGCAATTAAAGCATATATTAATGGATTTATAAGCTTATTCAAATCTCTTTTGATAGTCATATAACTTTCATGAAAATCGTCAAATACAGTTTTTGCTTTGTTAACATTAATTGTTTCAGGATAAGAGGGTCTGACCAAATGAATTACTTTGTTAACGAATTTCGTTAAATTAACAAAAAAATTATTTATTCTTGTTTTTGAACCAACTATATAAACAAACACAACCGTTAAAACTAATAGTAACGTTGATAATGTGCTTGAAACGAGTATGGATACGTCATTAACGTGTCCTCCAAGTGCAAGAGCAATAATACCAATGATGATTAATATCTCAAATGAAATTAAAATTAGTCCAAGTTTCATCACCTGGACTAGGGTTGCTGTCGCTCCACTTAAGTTCTTACCATTCCTTAGCCTTAGACCAAAATAAGATAACCCAGTAACTCCTGCACTAGGAAATACATGGTTAACGAAATTTAACTCTAATGATATTCTATAAAGTTCTTTATAAGGAATTTTATGGTTAACGATTGCAAATAATTTTTGATAGAGCTTAGTTTGTGAATGATAGTTTAATAATTCTATTGGTATCAATAATAAAAGTGCGTAAGCATTTACATGTGTCAGATTCTTTAATGTATCAAATATCTGGTGTCGGGTTGAATAAATAATAAATCCAAGCGCAATTATAGTTAACCACGTTACGATAAATCGCCATTTATTCTTAAATAATAGTTTATTCTTCATTTACGAGACTGCAATATAATTATAGATTATATTAATTATTTCTTAATTTACACTAATGCAATTATACTCTATAAATAGAAAATGTTAGGAAGTTTATTAATATTAGGCAGACACCCAACACTTTCAATCGTAGAGATTGAAAGCCTATATTCCAATAACCATATTATCGAATTAATTAACCCTCAGATTGCTCGCATAGATATGCCCGCGAGTGAAATTAATTTTTCTCGCTTAGGTGGGATATTAAAAGTATCCGAACTAATAAGTGTTAACAAAAATTCTCAAGATTTAAATATATTATTTGAGATTATCAAAAAAATTACTGAAGATCTAACTGAGAACACTAGCTCAAAAATTAATCTAGGAATAAGTTCATACGGCCTAAACATAAATTTAAATGAGTTAAATCAGCTTAAATTAAAATTAAAAAAACATCTAAGAACAATCGGAAAATCAATTAGATTAATACCTAATGACACATTGGATTTATCGACAGCTCAAACCTATCATAATAAACTTGACCTTAAGAATAATATCGAGCTAATTATAACCTACAAAAACAGTAGTTATTTTATTGCCCGAGTAACAAATGTCCAAGATATAAATGAATATAGTTTTCGTGATAGGAATCGCCCAAAAAGAGATACAAGAGTCGGTATGTTGCCACCAAAATTAGCTCAGATAATGATTAATCTTGCCTCAGGAGATTTTAATAACGGCTCAGCCTCTAGGCCTAGATTACTAGACCCTTTTTGTGGCACTGGGGTTGTATTACAAGAAGCATTATTGATGAATTATGATGTAATCGGTACAGATATTTCACCTAAAATGATTGATTATTCAAATTTAAACATAGAGTGGCTTAGAGAAAAATTCAAAATTGATTCTAACCTAAAATCCGAAATTTACTTGGGAGATGCCACAAACATTAAATGGGTCAATAAACCCAATATAGTTGTTTCAGAAATTTATTTAGGCCCACCCATAACCACTATGCCAAGTTTAAATCAAATAAAAGAATTTAATAATGATTGCCAAACTATTTTAAAGAAATTTTTAATAAATTTACACTCTCAAATTCCTAAGGGTACCCAAATTTGCTTAGCTATTCCTGCTTGGAGCATAAATAAAGATTATTTGAGATTATCTTTGGTTGACCACCTAGACGAAATAGGCTATAATCAGAAAAAGTTCATAGCAAATAACAATCGGCCTTTAATTTATCATAGACCGCATCAATTTGTAGCAAGAGAACTTGTAGTATTAAGAACAATTTAATTAATTAAGGGAAAATATGAGTCACGTAAAAGCTGGTGGTACTTCAAAAAACGTTCATGATAGTCCTGGTCAACGACTAGGTGTTAAATTATTCGGCGGAGAACTTGTTAAAACTGGACAAGTTATAGTCCGTCAAGTTGGCATGACAAAAAGACCGGGTGTTGGAACTATGGTTAGTAGGAATTTTACAATTCATGCTAGTAAAGACGGTGTTGTTAATTTCAGAAAGAAAAAAATTAGACTATTTAGTGGCAAAAGTGTTTATCGTACCGAAGTTTCTGTTAAATAGTATTTCTTTGTTAGTTAGATTTAGATAAATGATATCTAATTCTGTCTATAACATCGGTTATAACAACTTGAGATTTTACTAAGTAATCGTCCACTCCCAAAGCTTCAGCTCTATCTTTATCGCTATCCTGGCTTAATGCGGTTAACATTATTATTTTAACATTGGATGTTTCTGGTGTATTCCGTAAAATATCTAAAACATCGAAACCACTTACCTTTGGCATCATAACGTCAAGCAAAATTAAATCTGGTTTAAAGCTTAATGTAGTAGCCAATGCATCTTCACCATTCGCAACCCTTCGGACTTCAAAGCCTTCAATTTCTAATCTAGCTAAATATACATTAGCTAAGGCATCGTCATCTTCTACTAAGAGTATTCTTTTAAGACTTTCGTCGTTTTTATTCTTATTTGAATCTATAAATATATACTAACCCAGTAAAGACTAAACAGCAACCTTAAAATATCATTAACTTTTTATACTCTTTACGAAACCATCAAACATTGGGTGTGGCCTATTAGGCCGACTTTTAAACTCAGGATGAAACTGACTAGCGATGAAAAATGGATGATTGATTGCTTCGACTATTTCGACCAATCCATTCTCTCTGTTAAAACCACTGATTCTTATGCCCCAATCATTATATTTATCAACAAACTTATTATTACACTCTCCCCTATGTCTATGTCGCTCAACTATGTTAGATTTTTTATAAACATTATATGCTAAGGTATTTTTTTCTATTTCACAATCATAATTTCCTAGTCTCATTGTACCTCCGGTCATAATCTTATCTGCTTGATCTTTCATAGTCACAATTATCTGTTTAGATTTATCGTCACTTAACTCAAATGTGGTAGCGTCCTTAAACCCAGACTTTCGCGCTGCCGCAATTACTGCCATTTGCAAACCAAGACACAGCCCTAGATATGGTATTTTTCGATCAAGCGCAATTTCGGCGGCTTTTATCTTACCCTCTAAGCCTCTTGTCCCAAATCCACCAGGCACCACAATACCTTGATATTTAATTAACTTTTTTTGAAGTTCTTTGAATTGATTTTGGTCGGATGAATCAAATAAACTTGCATCAATCCAGTCTATTTTTATGTTCACATTATTATTCCAAGCAGCGGACTTTAATGCCTCTAAAACAGATAAGTAAGTATCACTGTTATCTAAATACTTGGCAATCATAGCGACTGAAATAGTTCTAGAAAAATTGGTTTTAGCTTTTTTAACCATATTTTCCCAATTTTTTAAATCTGGTTTGACTATTTTAAGTTTTAATTTTTTCATAACCACATCAGTAATACCAGCATTCTCTAAAGTTAAAGGAACTTCATATATTGTTGCCGCATTAGGTAAAAGAGCAATCTCTTCTTTACTAACACCAGCGAAAAGACTTAATTTATCCTTTATTTTCTTGTCAGATTTTAATTCACTTCTTGCTACTAAAATGTCGGGGACGATACCTAAGCCTCTCAATTCCCTAACCGAATTCTGGGCAGGTTTAGTTTTTATTTCATTAGAAGCGTTTAAATACGGTAAATAAACTACATGGACATATATAACATTTTCTTTACCGAATTTAATCCCAAACTCTCTAATCGCTTCAACAAAACTCAATGATTCATAATCGCCAACAGTACCGCCAATCTCAATAATCTGAACTTCGTATCCTTTAGATGCCGATATAAAATATTCTTGGATAGCTGCAGTTAAATGTGGAATAATTTGCACATCATCCCCTTCGTACTTACCAGCTCTCTCGTCTTGGATTACTTTAAGTAATATTCTCCCTGCCATAACAGAAGAATCTCTCGTCATCTCTTCATCAATAAATCTCTCGTAATGACCAAGGTCTAAATCAGTCTCAGCACCATCCTTTGTTACGAAACACTCACCGTGCTCTCTAGGGTTTAATGTACCAGCATCTACATTTAAATAAGGATCGCATTTTTGCAGATTTACTTTAAGCCCTCTAGCTTTAAGCAGATTTGCAATAGAGGCAGCTGTTATTCCCTTTCCCAACCCTGATAATACTCCTCCAGTTACAAATATATATTTCACAGGTTTATTATTCACTTTTCAGCCCTCTGATTACTTAATAACTATGCTACCTTAATTTAACCCTAATTGACAAATCAATATTTTGATAAATAACTTTCAGCCGCTAATAATTGAGTATCATAATTATTACTAATATCTTGAGCAGTTAAGTTTACAGTCTGGTCAGGCGTAATACCTAAATGATTAATATTTTGACCGTTTGGTCGATACCATTTTGCAATTGTAACCTTAAGTTGGCTACCATCTGAAAAATTTATTAACTGTTGGACCACACCCTTACCAAAGCTTTTTTGGCCAATAACATAAGCAGCACCATTATCATGTAATGCTCCTGTGGTAATCTCAGAGGCCGAGGCTGAACCTGAATTTATTAGAACTACCGTAGGTAAACCATGTAAAATATCATTTCCTAACGCATAGTAACTATTAACTACTTGGGAACCTCTTTTCTCCTGTAAGATTAATTGATTTTGCGGTAACCATAAACTCGAGACATTGATCGCGGCCGAAAGAAGGCCTCCAGGGTCATTTCTAAGGTCCAGGATTACGGTTTTAACATGATTATTGACAAAGTACCTGGCAGCTTGATTAGCTAGGCTAGATGTGTCGTCTGCGAAAGTAGAAATTTGCATATAACCAATATTAGAATTTATTATTTTCCAGTTAACGCTTGGGATTACTATGTTCTGCCGAGTAATTGAGATAGTCATGTTTTGAGTATTATTTCTTAGTATAGTTAAACTAACAGAAGTATTAGATGGTCCCCTGATAAGATTTACAGCTGAGTCCAAACTAAGACCTGAGGTAGACTTCCCATTAATATCAAGGATTATATCTTGAGGTAATAAACCAGCTTTAGCAGCCGGGCTACCTTTTATAGGAGAAATAATTTCTAGGTCACCATTCGTGGTTTGTCCTAATTCTGCTCCAATACCACTAAATGTATTGTTTAGCTGATTATTGAATTGTTTAGCTTCTGTAGGAGTAAAATAAACTGTATAGGGATCACCCAAAGATGATGCAAGCCCATGCTTAAGTCCGTTAAGAAGCTGTGTGGTCGTAATTTTACCATCATAGTTATTTTTTAAAGACTGATATAGCTGATTAACTGATGAGTAATTTAATGCATTCGGTAAACCATTACTGATAGAAGTATTACTATGCCAAGGAAAATGCACATTAATATTACCCTTACCTATTTGTAAACCAATAACAAAAAAACCTACAATTAATATTAAATTAAGAAGCTGAAATGCTAATAAATTTTTCTTTATATATACTGGAATTAATCTCAAATTAAATTTTTCTTTTTTGTGACCCATTCCTATAATTGTATCAAAGTTCTATTACAAAAACTAAAGTTGATTAATAAAATTAAATCTTAATAATCCTGAACGATATCTAGAGTTAATGTCTGAAAAATTTAATGTATAAAATAAAAATCATTTAGACCGGAGTATGACGAAAATTGAAATGGTCTTTGCATAGCGTAAAAATGTCCATACCAATCATCATTCATACTTATTGTGTCTATTTCACCAGCTGGTACTAATCTACCGTCATAAACTTGTCCAGGTACAGCAATAACAATCATAACATGACCATAATAACCATTAGGGTCGACAGCAATTGAGCCAACTGCTGGGATACGATCTACAGGCCTATTTGCTGTATACCACCATTGATTGGCATTACCAGTAACCTTAAAACC
This sequence comes from bacterium, assembly GCA_021778165.1. The sequence goes on from JAJYCU010000025.1 coordinate 6,160, forward strand.
TGAGTTACCTTCTACTACAGTAAAATACCAATAAGCAAAAGATGTGCATTCACGGTTTGGAAAGCCACCGGCAACAGTTAGACTGTCTTGAGCAGCATTACACCAAGCCATAGGATAGCCACCGTTCGGAGAAAACGCCATTGAACCACTGTAATAACTAGTACCATAGACAGGATAATTAGGCGTAGCACAGTTGCCCCCATAACCACCACTTGGTGGAGCAATAGCAGAAGAATTCTTCTCATTTATTGCAGCTTGTTCTGCTCTTAAAATTCCTATTTTAGTTTGGTTTGCTGCGATTTGCTGATTATATTGATTCTGCTGAGACTGATTATAAGTCAACATCTGCTGCTGTTGTTGTTGATTATTATTTAATTGAGTTTGTTGTTGTTGTTGAGTTTGTAATAACTGATCAACTTGTATCTTTTGTGACTGTAGGGTTTTTTCTAACTGTATCACTTGAGTTAATATATCTTGTACTTGATTCTGAACCGCGCTTCTGTAAACCTGAGCATCAACATAAGTACTCAAGTTTTGACTTGTTGCCAATTCTTCAATTGTTGACATTTGGCTATTAATATACATAGATTTAATATCTGCACTTAAGACTTGTTTTTCTTGTACAAGTTTAGCTTGATTTGCTTGAATTTGTTGAGCTAATTGAGCTTGTTGATTCTGTGAAGCAGCTATTGCATTTTGGATAGAAGCAATTTGTAATTGGAGTTGGTTTATTGCATCTTGATAACTTGTGGCTTGTAATTGCAAAGAATTTATATTGGCCTGATTTTGGCTATTTTGACTCTGTAAACTATTAATTTGACTCGTAAATTGATCTGCGCGGACGAATAAGGTACTTCCAACTATCAACAGTGATAATATAAGCAAAACTAAGGTTCTTGCACGTAGAGATAACGTTCTAATATATCTTCTGGTATTTTTGAGCATAACTATTTTTATTTTTTTTGCTAACATTCTTATTATATCATATGAAATCAACAACATAGCCCACCTATTCTTATGATTTAAAATTATTCAATAAATTTTCAGGTTATTATAGTTTATATGAATTCAACAAATGATTCAATTGAATCAGTGTAAGTGTAATTAATATTACAAAAAATATACTATTTAGTCTTAAATTTCAGATAACGTCTTGTAGCGATTAATGATGATATTACGCCAATCAAAATCCCAATTAATAATTGAATACCAAAAAATCTAAAGAAATATTTATCAAAATACTTATTTGCGTAACTTATGTCTAATAAACCTAGACTGCTTGCCTGAAGTGCGCTACTGGCAGCAATAAATGCCTCATTTATAATAAATATAGATAAGATTGCTGCGATTATGCCATAAATTGTACTCTCAACAATAAATGGACCTCTTATATAACTCTTACTAGCACCTA
>JAJYCU010000026.1 GCA_021778165.1 bacterium
TCCAAGCGGAAAAGGTCCTACTACTACCACTACTGTTTCAGGTGGCAAGCAACCAACTCCTGGTCCAACCACTACCACTACTGTTTCAGGTGGCAAGCAACCAACTCCTGGTCCAACCACTACCACAACTGAAGCTCCAACAACTACTACTACGATACATTATTATCCAACCACCACCACAACTGAAGCTCCAACAACTACTACTACGATACATTATTATCCAACCACCACCACAACTGAAGCTCCAACAACAACAACAACAGTACACAGTCCAACAACAACTACGACTGTCGCACCTACAACCACCACAACTGAAGCTCCAACAACAACTACGACTGTCGCACCTACAACCACCACAACTGGTCCAACTAAACCTACGGGCCCTGGTGTTTGTGATATAAATTTGGGTAATTGTAATAGTTAATAAGGGAATTAGTATTCAATTAAGGGAGAATAATTATGAAAAGTTTAAACATTAAGAGATTTTATCAACTTTCAATTGTCTTTGTAGTCGCTTTATTTACGACAGTAGGGATTTTAAATACACAGGTAAGTGCAGATTGTTATCAATATACTACAACAAAGACTGTAGTTACTTCAGCCACACCTGTTTTTAATAATTTTTGTAACGTTCCATATAGCATAGGGAATGAAGCTAACTTTGTTAGAATTAGACAAGATATAAACGGTAATGTTATGGATAATATCAATAATCCAGCATATAGTAATGGTTTAACTTCAAATTGTGCTACCGGAACAAAATTTGATATTTGGAATTATCTACACAACGATGCATCTCCTAACTATAACCCTGACCTAAATCCTTCTAATCCCTCAGCTGTGGCTCATAATGTTAAAGAAAATTTGTCGGCAAGTTTTGGTCAGAATACTCAATTTAGTTTTTCAGACACAATTACTGCGAGCAATGCCACTACAGTCACTGATTCGACTACATTAAATTGTGGCAACAATAAAGTACAGCTTTCATTGGTACCTGGCAGTGTCCATATTTATTCTCTTCAATATAGTTGGAATTCTTTACCTGACGGTACTATTAATAATGGCCCAGTACAGGTAGGTTCTCCAGCTCTAGGTAGTGGTGATATGTGGGGATGTTGGAATTATAGAATAGTAATTGTTTATCAGGTTGAAGTAACGGCAATTCCAACAGTTACAGTTAACCCTGTCTGTAATCTGATTTCTTTAGAAGCAAACGGTATGGTAGCTAAGTTAGACGATGTATCTTATTCATCTGGCAGTGCAACCGTTACGGGTGTCACGGTCAATTTTGGAGACGGTGCAGCCAATTCGATTATTAAGTTAACACCCGCTCAAGTAGCAGCCTTAAGTGCCACAAACCCATATGTTTATACATATACTAAACCCGGCAATTATACTGTTCAAGCAACTGTTAATTCAAGTTTAGGTGATGTAACAAGTAGTACTTGTACTACAGTTTTAAGCCCAACAACTCCTCCTAGTACCCCTCCAACAACTCCACCTAGTACCCCTCCAACAACTCCACCTACTAAAACGCCAACAACATTAGTAAATACTGGCCCTGGCAGTACTATAGCTTTGTTCTTTGGTTCAACCCTAGTTGGAACATTAGGTTATGGTTGGTTTACTAAAAGATCTAAAGCTTCTCTATAACAGATTATTGACTGACCGTATTAGTTAAGTAGTTTTGTAGATTCGTCTAAAATACTTCTGAAGATATTTGCTGGCATTAAGTGTTGGTGTACTTCCTCAAAATTGTAATCAGGAGGTAATATAAAGTTGTATCTATCTTTTAACTGAGGGTAAATAGTAAAAGCAAGTTGCATAGCCATTCTTGATTCTTTTATTTCACCAACACATTCGAGCGGTTTGGCTGGATCTATGCCAAGTAATTGATTGTAGGTTGCGATAAGTTCATCTGATAATAATAAGTTCTTGCCACTGAATAATTCTTCTAAGTCTTCTCTTTTTAAAAATGGAGTTAAGGCTAGGAAAATAAAGGCACATTTGGGACAAGTACCATCCCAGTAAAGATGGTCAGAATAGTGGGTAAAGGCATTATTACAGGAACTAAAGACTTTTTGGTACTTATTAAATCCAATTTTAGAAAACATTTTAGAAATAGCAACTTCACTAAATGGTCTGAGGGCTGAATAATATTTAATATTTTCGCCTGTAGTTCTTAATGATTGATTTTGCCAATCACTTTCAAACTCGATAGATTTTGAATATTGATGATTTATATCTACACCTTGATAATTTAGGGTTGGTTCATTAGCTGAATTTTCATTAGAGACAATAATATCTGAGTTATTGGATAATACTCCAATTAAGCTACCAACAGCAGCTAGAATAGCTGAAATTGGTATATGACCATTGTATAGTTCGGTGTCCTTATTTAATTCTATTAATTGTTTATCCCAATTTCGCTCAACATAATAAAAAGGTAAGTTAATTTTATCTATTAGAGGCTTTAGTTTTTCTAAGTTATTAACACTCCAAATTGCTAAGTTTTTATTTTGTTTTTTAAGTAACTCAACAGTTACCAATGAATCCTTACCGCCACCAATTCCAATTAATAATTTTTGACCATCAACTGATTTATTTATAGGAATATTTGCAACAGAATTTGCCGGAAAATTAATTTCAAAATTAGGATCAAGATTATTAATATAAAAGAATTCACCTAAACCTTTTTGGTAAGTTTTATTTAAAAATTTTGCGCTATCTGAGTTAATAGATCCATTTTTAACTATAATTTTAGCAAATGGGTATAGTTTGAAATATGATATACCGGCTAGAAAAAATAGATTTTGAATTGCAGCGTCTAGTAGTAGTTTATCGAAGTTAGAAATTTCAAAATCAAAAAAATATCTTTCAGAAAAATTAATTTTTTGATCGAATGAATAATTTAGAATTAGTTCTTTTGTTTCTTTATTGAATTGATAATTTTCAAATATAAATTCTTGGTATTTCATAAACTCTCAACAGTTTCTTTAAAAATTAAACCTCGTTCTTCAAAGTCTTTAAACATATCAAAACTCGGGAAACCGGGTGATAGAACAATTGCTTGGCCTGGTTTAGCTATATTAATCGCATAATTAACAATTTCAGTCATCCTTTTTGATTCTAAAATAGTAAAGTCATAATAACTACTTTTTTCAAGCTCAGACGCAACTCTATTTGCGCTTTGGCCGATTAAAAGTATTTTTTCTATAGTATCTTTGTTCTCAACTATTTTAGTTACAAAATTATTGAGTGGTAACATACGATCATAACCACCTACAATTAAAACTTTTTTATGATTAATTGCTTCAACAGCTGCAATAGTAGCATCGCTAACCGAAGCAAATGAATCATTATAAAAGTCTATGTCTTTATAATGCCTTATAAGTTCAATACGGTGCGGTAGAGAACTAAAACTTAGTAGTGTTGATTTGATTGCGTCAATGTCTTTGGTTATTTGCCAAACAACCGTTATGGCTGCACAGACATTCTCTAAATTGTGTTTGCCTGGTAGTTTTAAATCTTTAATGTGACAAATATTTTGATTATCGATTTTGATTATTTCATTTTCAATTATGGCACCTGGAGATTTAAAATAGGGGATTTTTTGAGCTTGTCCAGCATCGACAATTTCTTTTGATAATTCGTTATCATTAAAATAAATAGCTATGTCATCAGTAGTTTGGTACTTAAAAAGCTGTTTTTTGGAGTTAATATAGTCTTCTAGACTTTTATGCCAATCTAAATGTTCTGCTACAACCATTAAACAAACACTAATATGAGGTGAATATTTTAAATCAATAAGTTGAAAATTAGCAAGCTCTAAAACTACATAATCATCTTCTTTGATATCGTTATTCAATAAGTCTAAAGGAGGTATCCCAATATTACCGCCTAAGTGAACTCTTTTGCCACTTTTTTCTAACATCCTAGCGATTAAAGTAGAGGTAGTTCCTTTACCTTTCGTGCCAGTTACACCAATAATATTTTTCGTTGGGCAAACTCGAAAAAATTCATTTGTGTTTGAGGTAACTTTGTTTAATATATCTGATTGATTAGATTTCACAATATCTAGTGGATATAGTTTTGGAGACCGGATTAATAAATCAAATTGGTCTAAATCATTTAGGTAATTTTCTCCGGTTTTTACTACTACATTGTTTGAAGGGTTTGCTATATTAAACTGATCTCTAATTTCGATTTGGTTATTTTCTTTCCAATAATTGTAAGAAGAAATACCTTGTCGACCATACCCAAGAATAGCTATTTTCATGCTTGTAATTATAACAGATTAACTCACGTAAATTCATGCTATAAATATGTGGATAAACATCTAGCAAATATTATGAATTTATGATATGATTTATGTAAAGTTTATCCGAGCAAAGACTGATCGCTCTAAAAAATTTAGTCCTAAATGAACTTCTTTAAAATAACACTTTAGGGAGTTCATTTTTTTAAATTTGATATGATATACTTTGTTGGATAGAATACAGATTATGGTCCCATCGTCTAGCGGTTAGGACACCAGGTTTTCATCCTGGAAACAGGGGTTCGATTCCCCTTGGGATCACCAGATATTGACATAATAATACTATTTTGATACTATTCTAGTATTATGACTATAAAACTACAAATTCCAATTGACCAAGACGTTCGTGAACGTCTTGAACAAAGAGCCCGTACCCTTGGGTTTGATTCTGCCCAGGCGTATATTCGTGTGTGGGCTAAGGCAGAAGCCGATGGTCGTACGCTAGACTTTGATGTTAGCAGAGTTATTCTTAGTCCTGAAGCAGATAAAAGGTATTTGAAAATGATTTCTGAACTTGATTCTGAAAAGAATTCTGGTACTGTCAAATCGTTTACAACTGTCGATGAGTTCATGAAGGGTATTAAATAGTGAAGCCAATTAGGCGTCACCGTATATTTGAAAAACATTTTCGTAGTAGAATTTTACCTAATAAAAAGTTGGTAAACCAATTTGAAATTAGATTAGCTTTATTCATGTATGGAGTAAGAAGCTATCCCTTGGATGATCACCCTTTAGGCGGTAGTATGCAGGGTTTGCGGGCATACTCTTTGGGTGGTGATCTAAGAGTTGTATACAGAGAGACTGAGGAATTCTATGAATTCCTAGACGTAGGTTCTCATAATCAAGTGTATTAATTCGATTGACACCTAAGCAACTCTAAGAATATTATACATTCAGCATTCCAAGTTTTTCATGTAGACTCAAGAGACTTGGATATAAAGTGTTCCAGACTAGGGACGTTGAGCTCACCGATATATTTATGCTTATTTGTTAACAACTGAATTAAAGTCTCTGTTATTATGTATATATGTTAATTACCATTAATGACCTGCCGTCTATTCGTAAACAACACTCTACTCAGAAGTTAGTATTAACAAGTGGAACCTTTGACCTTATCCACATAGGTCATCTTAACTTTCTTGAAAATGCGAAAAAATACGGCGACATATTAGTAGTTCTTATGAGTGGCGACAATCGAGTGCGAGCACGAAAGGGAGCGACTAGACCTATTATTAATGAAACTGAACGGGCACGGATACTTGATGCCTTGAAAGTAGTAGATTATGTATTTATTGACCCTTCAATGTTAGGCCCAAATGAGACTGACTCTATACATGCAGAAATAATTAAGCTGTTACAGCCAGACTATTATGTTACTGATGGCCCTGACCCTCGTTTTATAGAACTAGTAGATAAATCTAAATTTATAATAATCGACAGGAATGACGCTAGTGAACAGAAGTCTACAACTGAAATAATTGAACATATCGTAAATATTAGTAAATAACTACGGTTCCGCTCTTCACTGGAATCCTATTTAACTGATACGTATCTCTCAATAAGTCATGCCAGTCATTAATCTTTCTAAGGATATGGTTCTAATTCGAGGTGAGGTGGTTCACTATTATGCTTATGCTTTAGTATGATATTATATTTACAATATGATAAAAAAACACATTTCTGATAACGGATTTACATTAATAGAAGCATTACTCACAATAATTACACTGGTACTTATTGGTTTTGTTGGTTGGTATGTTTATCACTCTAATCATAAAACAACACAAAACAATACATCATCTACGACCGCAACGGCGAGCGAAACTGCTCTTTCGATTCCTGAGCTTGGAGTCTCTATGTTATTACCAAGTAGTTTAAAAGATGTTTCCTATACAAATGGTACTTATACATCAGCTGTCAATGGCACGACTCAGCCCGAAGTTTATATGATTAGCCCAAGCTATAAGCAACTTGTCGAACAAGACTGTTCTAATAGTATAACTAACCCTGCTGGATACAGCTTCGAAACTATTGGTAAGGACACGGGTACTTATCCGACTAATGCAGGGCCATCTAATTCAGACGGACCTCTCTTGAAGCAATTTAGTAATTTTTATATAACAATAAGTGGTCCAAATCAAGGAAGTCCTTGTTCTGGTCTTACGTCAACCCAGCAACAACAGCTTTTTTCTGCAGATAAGTCTTTAGCTAATTCGTTTTACAATGCTGCAAAGAACACAACTTTAATACAGTAAGTTTAAAAACGTACATACTAACTGGTTCCACTCTACGCTGGAATCCTACTTAACGGATATACGCCTCTCAGTAGGTCATGCCATTCATTAATCTCTCTAAGAATATGATTCCAATTCGAATTTAAGTGTTTCACCATTGTAAAGTTGTAGCAGAAATATATTTTAAATTTCGTTATTTTTTTTAATAAATTTCTTGAAGTAAATATTGTGTAATGTAACTTAAGGTTAATTCGTATTAGCTAAGATTGATAAATTATTTCCTCACCTTCATCATTAGGTTCTTCAAATCTTTTGATGGATCTACGCAACATCTTTTTACTAACAGGAAAGGCATTTGCGTCAGTCCGTTTATTTCTTTCAGTTAACCTAGTCAATAATAATTCTGGACTTGCTTTAAGGTAAATAAGTTTCCACTTACCACCATTATCTTCAATAAGTTTTTTGTAGTAATTACGACTCTCTCGCCGCCAGAAGCCATAATCCAATACTACCGATTGTTTTTGCCTAATCACATCGACAAGTTTTTTATCAAGTTTCACTTTGGCTGTTCGGTAGAGATCTAAATATACTTTTTCAGGAAAATTAGTAATTGCACGGCCATATATACTGTAAATATACTCATCAAGCGAAAACTTATAAAAACCATTTTTTTCAAGTTTTTTAGCATAGGTGCTTTTACCTGATCCTCCGAGTCCGCAAAGCAAATATACAAGAGGTTTCATACATATATTATATAAGGCAATGACTCTAAATAATATTAAATACAATTCACTATGGGGTATTATTTCAAATAAAAAAGAGCTATATATCGATTGGTCCAAGGTTAGCTATCTAGAACTGAGTTTATTTTGATTAAAATAGCTGAAATATTAAGTTGCCAAGTATAAATATCAATAATATTCCAACACTACCTATTATAAATCCAATAACACTCAGTAGGATATCTTTAAAAATTAAGCCAAGAGACAATATGACTACGCCTAAAG
>JAJYCU010000027.1 GCA_021778165.1 bacterium
ACTCCAGCCAAGTTCATTTTCTAGCTTGGATGAATCGATAGCGTATCTTAAATCGTGTCCTGGTCGGTCGCTGACGTGCTCATAATCATTTGGGTCTTTGCCCATCAATTCAAGGATTAACTCAACTACTTCTTTATTATTCTTTTCACCGTTTGCGCCAACTAAATATGTTTCGCCGTAAATTCCTTTTTCAATAATCGCCAAAACTGCCGATGAATGATCTTCGGTATGAATCCAGTCTCGTACATTCTGCCCGTTACCGTATAGTTTTGGTTTTCGCCCCTCTAATATTTCTGTGATTTGCCTTGGAATAAATTTTTCAACATGCTGATATGGTCCATAATTATTTGAACAGTTTGAAATAGTAGCCTTAATACCAAAACTTCTAACCCAAGCCCGAACTAACATGTCTGAACCCGCTTTAGTGCTTGAGTAGGGGCTCGATGGATTGTATGGAGTCTTGTCGGTAAACTTAGCCGGGTCATCGAGTTCTAAGTCGCCATAAACTTCATCGGTTGAGATATGGTGTAATCTTTTATTGTATTTTCTAACAGCTTCCAGAATTGTATAAGTCCCAACTAAGTTGGTTTGGATAAAGGGACTAGGGTCTTGAAGAGAATTATCGTTATGAGATTCGGCCGCAAAATGAACTATAATATCATTTTGACCAACAACTTGATTGATAATTTTTTGATCACAGATATCGGCTTTGATGAATGTAACTTTTGATTTATCTAAACCTTCTAGATTTTTTAAATTTCCGGCGTAGGTAAGTTTATCGATGACAGTAATTTGCCAATCAGGCCTCTCATTATATAAATGTCGAACAAAATTTGAGCCAATAAACCCAGCTCCGCCAGTTACAACAACCTTCATATAGAATAATTATACCAATAGACAATATTTAACTCTAACAACTAGGCACATATTTTATTCAACCGTGACAGATTTAGCTAAATTTCGTGGCCGATCAACATTTTTGCCAAGCACTACAGCCATGTGGTAAGCAAAAAGATGGAGCGCGGTAGCGACCACTAAGGGTTGGGTTTGTTCGAGTGTCTTTGGTATGTAAATGACATCTTTAGTATAGGTTTTAATTAGTTTATTCCCTTCGCTTGCCAAGGCAATAATAGGCCCACCTCTAGCTTTAATTTCAGAAATATTTGAGAGTGTTTTATCGGTAAGGCTTGAATCTGTAGCAATCACAAAGGTTGGGAATTTCTCATCAATCATAGCGAGCGGTCCATGTTTCATTTCACCGGCAGGGTATCCCTCGGCGTGAATATAGGTCAGTTCTTTTAATTTTAAAGCACCTTCAAGAGCGCAAGGAAAGGCGTAGCCTCTGCCGATATACAAAAAATCCTTGTAGTTTGAGTATTTCTTGGCTAATATTTCAATATTTTTCGATTGTTCCAAAACTAGTGATATTTTATCGGGAATTAGACCCAGCTCGTTTATTAGTGGTGTAAACAGATTTGTTCGACCTTTACTTAAACTAAGGGCTATTTCAAGTAAAACTGTAACTTGAGCAATAAACGCCTTGGTACTGGCAACGGATAATTCTGGACCTGCGTGGCAGTATACTCCGGCATCAGTTATTCTAGAGATTGTTGAGCCAACGACATTAACGATACCTAGCTTCAAAACACCGTAATCTTCGACTTTTTTTATAGCTGCAATTGTGTCAGCTGTTTCACCAGATTGAGAAATAGCAATTAAGGCAGTACTTCTGGAAAATGGTTCGTTTCTATATTTGAACTCAGAAGCGACTTGAACTTCCACTGGGATTCCGGCGACTTCTTCAATCAAATATTCGCCAACCAGTCCGGCATAGTATGATGTTCCACAAGCCACAATAACAATTCTGTCTATATATTTTAATTGTTCTTTAACGTTTTCTAAACCACCGAGTTTAACGATATTAGACTGGGTCCTAATTCTTCCGGCCGAGGCTAATTTAATGGTCTCCGGTGAATCAAAAATTTCTTTTAGAAGGAAGTTAGGGAAGTTACCTAGTTTAGCTTTTTCTAAATCTATATCTAACTCTTCAGTGTATGGTTTTACGTCCGTCTTTCTTTTAAAGTTATGAATCTTAACTGTATTCTTATCTAAAATCGCCATCTCGTAATCTTTTAAATAGATTACTTTTTTTGTGTGACCAATTATTGCTGAAGCATCTGAGGCAATAAAGTTTTGATTTTCACTGACACCAATAATTAGCGGACTAGACAATCTGGCGGCATATATCTTATCTGGTGTCTTGCTATATAAAGCCGCAATAGCATAAGAACCAGTCAGATCATTTAAAGTTCTTGAAAAAGCTTCTTGAAAATTATTGTGCGTTTTTAAGTAGTAATCTATTAAATGAGGGATGACCTCAGTATCAGTTTCTGATATGAATTTGTAGCCGTCATCTTCTAGTATATTCTTGAGATCTTTGTAGTTTTCGATTATCCCATTATGAGTCACAAAAATTGTTTGAGAAGAATTGGAGTGAGGGTGGGCATTTATAATTGATGGCGATCCATGAGTCGCCCATCTAGTATGACCAATTCCTACTATTGCATCTTCGGCTAGTTTATTTTTCGTGGCTGCTTGCTTAAGTAATTCTACCTGGCCAACTTGTTTTATGTTAATCGCTTGGTCATTTTCAATAACAGCAATCCCAGCAGAATCATAGCCTCTATATTCAAGTGATTCTAAACCTTTAATCAGCGGTTCTATGATTTTTCTATCACTTACTACACCAACTATTCCACACATACATTATTTCCTAAACAACGCATTGATTGAACAATCATATAGTACATAATAACTGATTTTGGCCTAAATACTTAAAGTTAGAATCATCAACAATAAATGAAATTTGTTATGATGGTTGTTGTATGATTGCATTAATTATTGCCGGTGGATCAGGTTCCAGGTTATGGCCACTTTCAACACCAGACTTCCCGAAACATTTATTAAAAATAAACGACGACAACAAGTCGTTATTACAAAATACTTACGATAGAGCTAAAAAAATTTCAGATGATATTTTTGTAGTTTCTGAAATTAGTCACATTGAACATGTCAAAAATCAGTTACCAGAAATACCTGAGCAGAATTTTATTATCGAACCAGCTCGCCGTGGTACAGCTAGTTGCATAGCACTCTCACTAAGCAGGATTAAATCAATAAAAAATGTTGATGAACCTGTTGCCATTATTTCAGCCGATCACTATATTAGAGACCTTGATGGATTTAAATATAGTTTTGAGCTAGCCGCTAAGCTCACTAAAAAATTCAATAAAATTGTTTTAATTGGCGCTGAACCAACCTATCCTTCAACCGGTTTCGGTTATATAAAAAAAGGGAAGTTGGTTGATGATAATGTCGCTTTGTTTAATGTCGATTCTTTTAAAGAAAAACCAGATTTCAAAACTGCAACTAAATACTTAAAAAGTGGAAACTATATTTGGAACTGTGGTTATTTCGTAGCATCTATCGAAACTTTTGAAAAAGAAATGTCGCAAAATTCCCCAGAACTTTACAATAATTACTTATCAATAGAAAATGGGCAATTTGATAAATATTTAGATTTTGAAAATATTTCAATCGACTATGCTCTAATAGAGAAAGTAAAAGATTTATTAGTTATTCCGGCGACTTTCGATTGGATAGATTTAGGCTCCTTTAATGATTTAGCTAAAGTAGTTGAAACTAATGAAGATGGTAACTATGTCATTGGTAATGTTAAAACAGATTTGGTTACTAATTGTTACATTCAAAATCTGGAATCAAAGCCACTAGCAGTGATAGGATTAGATAATTGCGTAATAGTTAATACCAAGGATGGTTTAGTCGTGACAAGAAAGGATTTATCTCAAAAAATTGGTGAGATAAGTAAAAAATTTTAATTATGAAAAAATTAATAGCATTTGATTTAGACGATACACTAGCAGTCACAAAATCTCCCATCTCTGATGAGATGGCGGAGATTTTAGTTAAATTATCCGACTATTTTCATATCTGTATTATTTCTGGCGGAAAATTAGAACAGTTTTATAAGCAGGTGATTAACCGATTGGTCATCGATAAGAAAAATCTAAAAAAATTTCATTTAATGCCGACTTGTGGAACGCAATACTATCGCTTCGATAATGACTGGAAAGAAATTTACGCTGAAAACCTAACACCTGCGCAAAAAGAAATTATACTAAAATCACTTGAAAAAGCAGCTAAAAAACTTGGTTACTGGGTAAATAATCCTTACGGAGAAATTATTGAAGATAGAGGAAGCCAAATAACCTTTGCGGCACTTGGACAAGAAGCTCCAGCCGCCGAAAAATACAAGTGGGATCCAGATGGTAAGAAAAGAATGAAAATTATTAAGCAAGCGTCTGCTGATTTAGGGGATTTAGAGGCTAGAATTGGGGGAACAACTTCAATTGATGTAACTCTACCGGGAATTGATAAAGCATACGGTATGAAGAAATTAATCGATCAGCTAAATTTATCTAAAGACGAAATCTTATTCTTCGGCGATAAACTTCAACCTGGTGGTAATGATTATCCAGTAAAAATGATGGGAATTGATAGTTTAGAAGTTAATAATTGGCAAGACACAGCACTTGCACTAAACGCTATTTTACATATACTTTAATTAAAAGATTGACCGATGAATTGGTTTTCAGAAGAAGAGTATTCAAAAATTCTCGATAACCTGGTGATTGTTTGTGTCGATACATTAATCATTGACCAGGCAGATAGTATATTATTAGGAAAAAGGCAAAAACTACCACTGAAGGATCTATGGATATTTGGTGGCCGAATGAATGCAGATGAAAACTACATTCAAGCGGCTCAAAGGGGTCTACTTAGAGAGTTAAATTTAGAATCTTCGGCCGATAGACTTAAATTAGTTGGATATTATGACTTGGTTTGGAGCACTCGGGAAGAACCACCTCAAAAGAATGGAACACATGTGTTGTTGGTAGCAATGATGTATCGAATTAATGATAACGAAAAATCAACAATCCAATCACCCAAAGACCATGATTTTATTCGTTGGTACGATAGAGCCAAGCTTGACCAAATAGACCTAGATCCGTATCTAAGGACGATAGTTAATGATGCCTACAAGCAAGTTGATTAATCAGACTAATCAGACTGCCGAGGGTTTGTTATATTATCAATAAACGCTTTTATATTATTTCTAAAATTCTGGATTGAGTATGCTTCAGCTTCCTCGGAAATTTGTTCGTAGTTAAAGTTTCGTTTTAGAAGTTTTTCAATAGCTTCGGTCAGACTCTTGACCGTTTGTCGTTCAAAAAAGTAACCGTTACGGTTGTCTTTTAGATAATCAAGAGAGCCGCCTTTGGCATAGGCTATAACAGGCGTTCCGGCGGCTAATGCTTCAACTGCTACAATACCGAAGTCGTCCATGTTAGGCATAATGAACCCAAGTGATGATTGGAAATGATTAACTATTTCGTTGTCATTGACGTTGGTTAGAAAAGTAATGTTTCGATCAGCCATTTTCTCCAGTTTTTTATGATCCGGACCTGTTCCAATTACGATTAGTGGAAGTTTTAGTTGATTACAGGCTTCAATAGCCAGATCAAATCTTTTATAAGGTGTTTGTCGGCCAGCAATCATTAGACCGTGTCTGTTAGGTGGATTAGCTTTTAATTTCAATCTATCATAATCAACCGGCGGAAAAATAACCGTCGAGTCACGTCGGTAATATTTTTTAATCATGTTTTGGGTATGAGTTGAATTAGCGATTATGTAGTCTGGCAGTTTGGCAGCATGTCTATCCCATCTTTTTAGCGGATCTAGGAATAATTTCAGTCCTATTTTAGCTAGCCAGTTAAGTCCAAAACTAAAGCCCGGGTTTTTTAAGTATTCGTTAGTCCTGATCCAATAATATTGAGTCGGCGAGTGGCAGTAATTGATATGAATGGCGTCTTTTCTGGTATGAACACCCTTAGCCTCAGCACCGGAGCTTGAAACAACCAAGTCGTATTCGCTTAAATTTAATCTGGCAAAAGCAAAAGCTCGAAGAATCGGTAAGAATTTCTTCAAGCTTTTTGGTAAATGTTGCAGCCAAGTTGTTCTAACATCGGCGTCATCAAACCAATCAATTGCCGATTTATCGTACTGGGAAGTATAAATTGGTGCATCAGGAAAAAGATTATGTATTTCTAGTACCACTCTCTCGGCTCCACCTATACCCAGTAACCAATCACAGACTATCGCTACCTTTAATTTTTTAGCTGCCATAATACTACTTAGCCCCTCTTCGACCAAGTACTACCAAAATTGTCTTGGCAATAATTGATAAATCCATAAAGAAAGACCAGTTTTGAACGTAGTAAAGATCAAGCTGTCTTCTTTCTTCGAAAGAAATATCTCTTCGGCCGGATATGACAGCTAGACCAGTCATACCAGTTTTGACTGATAGGATTAAGTTCTTTTTACCGTATCTTTCTAACTCAAACGGTTCTAGCGGTCTAGGTCCAACTAGACTGATATCTCCCTTAATGACGTTTATAAGCTGAGGTAATTCATCAAGACTAGTTTTTCTTAAGAAGTGTCCAAGTTTAGATATTCTTGGGTCGTTCTCCAGAAAGTCTCCGTTAGCTCTGTACCTGATGGCTAGTTCCGGTTTTCCCATCTTAGCAAAACCTTCTTCTGGCGTCATTCGATGATAGGCATGGTAGTTGGTCCTAAATTTATAAAGTTTAATGGTTGAACCAAACCGGGATAATCTTTTTTGAGAGAAAACTGGATCACCGTGATCAAACATTAAGATGACTATAACGACTAACATAATCGGTGAAGTCAGAATGAATAAAACTATGCCAAAGATTATATCAACTAATCTTTTAACAATTCTCCCCCAACCAATTAAGGAAGTTTGATGAACGGCAATAATCGGAATAGAATGAAACAAATCAATTGTCATCTTGCCGGTAAATATTTCTTCATTACCAGGGACAAAACGGTAAGCCACATGATTTTCTTGGGCAAAAGTTAGGATCTCATCGTTTTTTTCCTTGTCAGGATAAAGCTCTGTTTGGATGATCGTTAAAACTTTTTTAGCCAGTTCACTTTCACTAAATGCTTTAAAACTAGCAAAGTGTTCAATGCCAACTCTTCTTAGGCCGTTGATCGTGGCTAAAACGTGGTAGCCGCTCGACGAGCTATCGCTTAAAAAATCTATTAGTGATTTGGTTGTCTTATTGTTTCCAATTAAGACCACCTCGTTAATGCCGACGTTATATTTAAACAAAATTCTTCTAATCCAGCGGGCAATGATTCTAAATAACAGGACTAGGAAAAAGCCAAGCAGGAATCCGTAAACTATAACAATCCTAGC
>JAJYCU010000028.1:0-5144 GCA_021778165.1 bacterium
ATTACATTTATCTTGGCTGTAACTGGACTAGCAATGGCATCAAAGTATATCTTAGCAATTAAAGAGCGACATATATTTAACCCAGCAGCTGTCGCAGTAGCTTTAACTGCTTTTGGGCCCAGACAAACAGCTAGTTGGTGGGTTGGTTCTGCTTATTTAGCGCCAATCGTTTTGGTTGGTGGAATAATTTTGATTAGGAAAATAAAACGAGAAGAAATGTTAATTTATTATATTGTTACGAGTTTGATTGTTACAGTTATATACTCAATTATCGATAAATCTAATATAATAACAGATTTAAAAAACGCTATCTTAACTTCACCATTACTATTCTTAGGGTTTGTGATGTTAACTGAACCACTGACTTCCCCTACAAATAAGAAGAATCAGAGATGGTATGCAGTAATCGTAGGTGGGTTAATACCCCCACAAGTTCACTTCCTGAATTATTACACAACTCCAGAAATTGGTTTATTGATTGGTAATGTTTATGGTTATATATTTGGTCCAAAAAGTAAACTTTTTTTGTATATTAATCAAAAAATTAAAATAGCTCGTAATACTATTGATTTTGTTTTTATGCCCGATAAACCTTTAAAATATCTGCCTGGACAATATATGGAGTGGACATTACCTCATGATAAAGCTGATTTTAGGGGTAGTCGTCGTTACTTCACACTAGCATCTTCACCAACTGAAAAAAGTTTGAGATTAGGTATTAAATTTTATGATCAGGGGAGTTCTTATAAAAAAAGATTAATTGATGGCGATCGAAACACTCTGTTGATTGCTTCTCATGTTTCAGGTGATTTTGTGATGCCAAAAAATAAATCAGTTAAACTTGCATTTATAGCAGGAGGTATAGGGATTACACCTTTTAGAAGTATGATTAAGTATTTAATTGATAAAAATGAGAAGAGAGAAATAAGCTTACTTTATTTTGCAAATGATCAAGATGATTTTGCTTATAAAGAGATATTTGAAGAAGCTAGAGAAAAATTAAATATTAAAACGTATTATTTCATGAGTAGTAAAGATTCTAAGTTATTCGGCCAATATTCTTATAGAAGTTTATTATCCGAGAAATTAATCGAACAACTTATACCGGACTATACGGAAAGAAAGTTTTATATTTGTGGGTCGAATGGTATGATCACAGCTGCAGACGATGTTTTGACTAATTTGACTGTGTCTAAAAAGAATGTAGTTAATGATTATTTCCCTGGTTATCTTTAAAAAAGTTGACTTTGTTAATGTAAATGGTTTACAATAAATCGAATGGTCAATAGAGTTACTAAATATGTTAGTTTAGTTCAATCTCACCTTAAAAAGGTGAATCATGCTACTAATAATCAAATTTTAAAAGCATTAAGGGAAGAATATCCCAACTTAACTCCGACAACCGTTCATAGGATTACGGATCGATTAGTTAAAATTAATAAAATTAAACTTGCGCCATCAACTGACAGTAATTCAATGAGGTTTGATAGCAATCTAATAAGTCATGATCACTTTAACTGCAAAAAATGTGATCGCTTAAGAGACGTTATTATCCCCAAAAATATTTTAAAGTCACTCCAATCATTGTTACCAGATTGTCAGTTAAACGGTGAATTAACTATTATTGGCACTTGTGGTGAATGTTTAAAAAAATTAAATTAAGATTTAAAGGAGAAATATGAAAAAGATTACAGTTTATTCAACGACGACCTGCCCTTATTGTAGAATGCTTACAAGATGGTTGGATGAAAAAAAGATTAACTATACTGAATATAAGGTTGATAAAAACCCCTTTGCGGCTCAAGCTATGATAAATTTAAGTGGTCAACGAGGAGTACCTTTTACTACAGTTGAAGACGAATCTGGCGAAATCGTTAGTCGAATTTTAGGCTATGATGTTAATCAACTACAGATGGCGGTTAATTAATAATGCCAAATAGAATTTTCATTGACGTTAGAGAAGAATATGAGTATTTGATGGGTCATGTTAAAGACGCCATTAATTTACCATTTTCTAAATTATCGACTAGTATTAATAATTTAATGGCCGATATTGAAAAAGAAGCTGAATTAGTAATTTATTGTCGTTCAGGCGCTAGGGCATCTGCAGCTGTTGAATTAATCAAAGAACAGGGTTATTCAAGTGTAGTTAATGGCATTAATCAACAAGAGTGTCAAAGAAAATATGGCGCATAGAGCAAGTCATCATTTTAGATATAATTATCAGGATGAATTAGTTAGACAAAATCCGGTCAAATTATGGCAAGATTTTGGTTTAACTAATATGACGAAAATTTTTATCTGATTAAAGCCTTAAAACCCTAAGTAATCTTTTTAATATTTCATCTAAAATGTCTGTATAATATAGTTTAGATAATTGGAACTATTATAAAAAAGATTTTACGTGGATTTAAAAATACATCATCGATTATTTGTTTATTCTCTAGTAGCTTTAAGCTTCTTTATTTTAATTACTTTATTTGTTAATTTTGATCTAAGTAATAAGAATTTTTCAGTTATCTTGAGTTTGCCAAAGACTTTAGCTCACAGGCCTTTTAAACCAGTTTGCACGAGTAATAAAGCTAAGATAGCTAATTGTTTTGTTGATATAAGCTTAGGTGTAAACGGTAAACCACTAACTGGTACTCCGTCTACTAGTGGAAGTTTAGGACCGATTCAATTTCATACTGCTTACAATTTACCTTGTACTCCTGGGTCAACTGTTCAGGCTATTTGTGCTACTCCGTCAACTTTTGGGCCGGAAACCATAGCAATCGTTGATGCAGGAAATTTTTCAACTGGTGTTAGCGGTCTAGATACATCACTTAGTGCGTATGATCAGTACTATGGTATTGCTAATTGTTCTTCAACTGATGGTTGTTTGAACGTTGTAAATCAACAGGGACAAACTTCTAGTTTACCGGCTGATGCTGGATGGAGTGATGAGATAGCTTTAGATGTTGAGATAGCTCATATGATTTGTCAGACCTGTAAAATTGTATTAGTTGAAGCTAACGACGCGACTGCTAATAATTTAGCGATATCTAATCTTACTGCTTCTACTTTTTCTCCAGTAGCAATATCTAATAGCTGGGGTTCAACAACAGATGTTTCTTACCTAGATAGTTATTTTAAGTATTCGAATATAGCTGATATTGCTGCAACTGGAGACAATTCAACGGTTTCAGTTGGTGCGGCTTGGCCTAGCGATATACCTGAAGTTATTGGCGTTGCTGGAACAACACTACAGCTAAATAACAATAATACAATAAACTCTGAAACTCTTTGGTCATACAGTGGGGGTGGTTGTTCAAATTATTACGCTGCACCAACCTGGCAA
This sequence comes from bacterium, assembly GCA_021778165.1. Next base: position 3,341 of record JAJYCU010000028.1, read on the forward strand.
ACTTCATTATCTAACTGGTCGTCGACTGGATGTGGTACTTATCGCTCATTTGCTGATTTATCGGCTGATGGAGACCCAAATAGTGGTGCAGCTATTAATATAAATGGTACCTGGTATCAATTAGGGGGAACTTCACTAGCTACTCCAATTATTGCAGGGATTTACGGATTGTCTTCAGGCATAAATTCCTCTAATCAACCAGTTCAAAATCTTTATTTAAATAATTCAAGTTCAAATTTTAATGATATAACAACAGGTAATGATTGTTTGACGGTCGGACAGCTCCACTGTACTGCCTCAGTTGGATTCGATACACCAACTGGGCTAGGCTCACCACATGGTATTGGTGCCTTTGAGAGTCTTCCTTATAACCCAATAAATTTGACTGCCAACACAATTAATCAGTCAACTATAAATTTAAGCTGGTCAATAAATTCAAACGCATCAGGAATAACAGGGTATTATGTTTATAGAAATGGTCAGAAGATTGCTACTACATCTGGCTTAAGTTATAGTGACACAAATTTAACACCTAATATGCAGTATCAATACGATATAGTTGCTTTTAATGCAAGTAACGTTTTGTCTAGTCCATCATTATCCGTTTCAAACATAACATCATTTCCTGCCGATATTAATCAAGATGGTCATATTGACTTACTTGATTTATCAATCCTTGCCACTAAGTATGGTCAATCTGGGGCCAATCTAGGGCGAGCCGATATTAATCAAGATGGTACCGTAAATCTACTTGATTTATCGATTTTAGCTGGTCAGTATGGTAGTGAGTAGAATGAGAAGAATTAATAGATTCTATTTATATATTTTTATCCTAGCTTGTTTAGTATCCATTTTATTTTATTTTAAGATTAAACCACATCAAGAAGTGGTCCTAAAAACAGTATATAATCAAATAATCCCAAGTAAATGGCAGGATAGGGCTAAAAGTCTTGGATATTATTGCCCGTCTTGGAACAGTACACCTGGGACTATTTCATCTTCAATCTACATTAAACTTGCTAAGTAAACTAAGCTTTAGTCTTAAATTTAAATACTAAAAAACCTGCGTAGGATAATATTAAGGCAATTACAGTTATATTAGCTGCCAAAGCTGGTTTAGAAAGATTACTGGCCAATTTAAGATTGGTCATAATAATTGTTTGGTTTTGAGGCAGAAGACTAAATTGATTTATTTGACTAGGCAAAAAGATTACTTTTGTAAACTTCTGGTTATTCTTAAAGAAGAAAATTGTTTGATTACCCGGTGATTGATTGTAAAAAGTTACCTGTCCGTTAGTGTTACTGATCTGATAATTCGAAATGTTATTTAAATAAATTTTAGTGTTTTTAATTGGTTGGAAATTGCTGGATAAAAGTTGAACAGTTAAACTGACACCTTTAGTCGTAAAACTTTCGATTGGAAAATTCTGGGTTATATTATTACTATCAACGGCGTATACTTGATAGAAATAAACTGTTTTTGGATTTAGATTCATTAAAGCGATGGTCGTATTATTACTGGAAGAGGTTTGAGAAGAGGTTGATGATAAATTATTTTTAGATACTCCATATTTTACATAAAAAATAGCCATCTGAGTTGTTTTAATACTGATTATTGCTTTTAAACTAAATAAATTAGAAATGCTTGTTTTTGGATTTAGATTAATCGGGCTTATCTTTACAGTAGCCACAGGATTTGCATTAGTGGTTGTAGTATTTGGGCTTGATTGAGGAGTGTATGTTTGTGTTGGGGTAGTAGGATGAGATGTTGGAGCGTGTTGAATTATTGGTGCTGGTTGGTTGG
>JAJYCU010000028.1:5154-7341 GCA_021778165.1 bacterium
AACACTAAGGCTATTACTGATGGAAAGAGTTGTACTACCAGTTGTGATGGTATTAAATACCAATGTTTTAATTAGTGAATCTGAACTAATTGATCCACCAAGTATTGCACAGGTTATAGATACGGAACTTGCCGTTTTGGTATCCGATAAACAGCTACTAAAAGTACTATTGTTATTAGAAGATGAGACAAATGTTAAATAATGGGGGTCAAAATTAATAGTTGCTTGAACACTATTTATTGTTGTTCCAGGGTTTATCCTGAGCGATAAATCCAGTTGGTTAGAAATAATCAAACTGTTATTTAAGGGGGATAAATAAATATTTCCAGTAGATAGTGCAAAGACATCAGCCGGTGTAATTACCAAAAATAAGAAGGTAATTATGAATACTATATTGATTATTTTATTTTTTATTTTCATTTAACCGTATAAATTATAGCTAATTTTTATAATTATAGCCATTTTTTAATCTTTATACAGAGTAATATTTTTTAGTTTCAATTTATACCAAAGACTGCAAATTGGATAAATAGAATTATGTGGCGATTGTTATTTTAATAAATAACTACATAATTTATATATTTTAGCAATATTTAAGTTTAAGGATTAATTGTAACAATAGTGGCCGTAAGAACATTATTTGAATATTGTCCAATTATATCTGCACTATCATTAACAGCCAGACTGCTGCCGTTGACATATTGTGTTGAACTGTTTGTTGTGATGATATTAGATACACCACCACCAACCAAAGTTACTTTATCACCATTAATAGCTGTCACTACACCAGTTATTTCGATTTGATTTACACTACTTTGTACGATCGGCATATTAGTTGTGAAACCGAATCCACTTGAATAGTTTCTATTTGAAGAAGTGATTGCCTGGCCACGACCGTCTGTTCGGACAAATTGATTTAATCGTGTGCTCATTCTTCCGGCTCCTACGCCAAACATAAATACAATAACTAGGACTATTAAAATAATCAAACCAAATACAACTTTATGATTTCTATGTTGCCAGTTCGTTATCATTTGATCATTCTGTAATTCATTGTCTTTATCTGTCATTTAGGTCTCCTTTATTAAACAATACCCTTAATTTATATATTTTTTGTCTGAAAAACAACTTAAGAAATACTATCTTTGATTTTAAAATGATATTATGGTATAATATAAAATCATGAGCATGGATAACCCTGAGGAAGCTTTTAATTTTTCTGAAATTGAAGATTTTCTTCGAAGTGAATCAATCGCTGATAGCGTTTTTGAAACAGAACTGATTGATTTTGAATCTACAGAAGTTATTAATTTAGGAATAGTTGTAGCCTCTATTAAAAATTCTACAGAAATAGCAATACCAGAAACTTTGGATATGGATAAAATTACGTTAAAAGATTTAACTGGGCTATTATCTTGGCAAAATAATGATAAGGAAAATTTTTTACGAGTAATCCGTGAGCTTACTTTCGCTCTAGATGGTATTCAAAAAGGTTTATTAGAGGATGTGTCTCAAGTAGCCAGTTCAATCGCTCATTTTGATTTTTTGACAAATCAACAGGTAATGGATTGGATTAGGGTAATTGAAGACCTAACTCAACTCAAAATATTAAGTGGAGATAAATTTCAAGATGAAGAGTTGATTGCAGATTTAGACTTATTGGAAGAAGAGAGGATACAACTTGAACGTTTAGCAGTAAATATTAAATTTGATGTAGCTCAAGATTTAGCCGAAGAGTTGGGTGATCATAGAGACATTGATAAAATCGCTGAAAATCTATTTAGATTTGCTGAAAGGTTATATATTCAATTAATAGAAGAAGGTAACGTCATCAATCAGCTAAACTATCAATCGATTTTTGCTAAGAACGAAATCCAAAGAATTTCAAAAGGATTCCTAAGTGATCAGAATATAATTAATCATATCCTAAGAATTTTCAAAGAGCTACAATTAGATGAATATCGAAGAATTGAATATCCAATCTTTGAGCCTAAAAATAATACTGATTAGATTATGTCCTTTGAAAAGATAACTGATAATAATAGAAATGGATTTGGGCTTAAGTCCTATCTAGGCGTAAATTTAACTCATGAATTAAAATCGAGGGATACTCTTTTTGTAGAGAAATCGGAAATTCTTAAAAAATCGACTGATAAGAGGATTGTTTTACTTGAAGGACAGCATGGA
>JAJYCU010000029.1 GCA_021778165.1 bacterium
TACTTTTATTTGAGATAAATCATCTTCAATATGTTCGAATACATTGAGTGAAAAAATTAGATCATAGCTTTCGGGTTTAATCTCTTCTAGGTCTTCGAATACTTTAAATCCCAGACTATCTAAAATATTTCTCAACGTACTATCTGGCTCTAGGCAGTCTGAAGTAATATTCATCTTTTTTAATAAACATGAATATGTTCCCGACCCAGCACCAAAATCCAGTATCCTATCTTCTTTATTATTCATCTGATCGATAACAAGACTGATTAAAAACTTATTGTAGTTGACCGCCTCGGTCATTGCCTCTAAATTTGATTGGCCAGTGTAGATGAATTCTTTTTTTTCTTTCATAATACTAGTTCTACACAACACGACAGGATAACGAATGTCCTTTTAATAAAGCGTAATTTTTTATTATTGCAAACCTCTGTATAATACTCAATATCTTAAGGCATTATATGAATATATCTCAATTATCCACTACTTTTTTAAATACTACAAATAAAAAAATTTATAAATGGGCAATGTGGTTAATATTATTAATTGGAAGTCTTTTTAAATTAGGTTTAGTCAGTGGGCAGCATCTTCAATATAACAGCTCTGCCATGGAAGATGATAGACTCTTTATCAACCTAGCTAATAATATTCTACACGGACAATGGCTCGGTTCTTACAATAGCCTAACTTTAATCAAAGGACCTTTTTATCCAATATATTTGGCACTAATACATTTAATCCACACGCCACTACTCTTGTCAGAACAAATTTTATATATTATTGCTTGCTTAGTCTTCTTGGTAAGCATCTATCCATTCATCTGTTTATATCCAATTGTTAAGAAATCAAACAAACTAAAATACATTATTGCTACTCTGCTTGGATTAGCACTTATTTTTAATCCGATTTCCTCCGACACAATGCCTGCAGCTCGGGTTATAAGAAATGGTATCTATCCGGCGTTAACATTACTTACCGTTTCTTTATTTATTGCATTAGTTGCTTATCGTAAGTCTAAATTATGGAAATATATTTTTATTTCCATAGCAGCCGGATTAGTATTATCATCTTTTTGGCTTACTAGAGAAGATGGTATCTGGATTATACCTTTTTGCGTTAGCTTAATTATGTATCTTTTCGGATTAACTATTTGGCAAAGAGCAAAAACGCCTTATTGGAAATGGAGATTGGCTATATTGTTGCTACCATTTATTATTTTATGGTTATCGGTATTTACAATATCCTCTATAAATTATCACTACTATAGAGTTAATAATGTTGTTGAGGTTCAATCTCCACAATTTTTGGATGCCTATAGTTCATTAACGCGTGTTGAGACCGGAAACTGGGTGCCGGTTATACCGGTTTCAAAATCAAGCCGAGAAGCTATATATAAGATTAGCCCCGCATTTTCACAATTAAAACCTTATCTGGAGGGTAACATTGGAGAGGCGTGGACCAATATATCTGCCTCCGTCTATCCTCAATACCCTGGTGAAATTGCCGGCGGATGGTTTCTTTGGGCATTTCGATATTCTGTAGAAGCTGCTGGATATTATAAAAATGGGCATACGGCCATGAATTACTATCAACAATTAGCAAATCAAGTTAATGGGGCCTGTAATCAAGGCAAGCTAACTTGTACTAAATCAACCGATAATATGTATCCTCCTTTAAATTCACGCTACATACATCCATTTATTTCAACAATGGGACATGCCTTTAATTTCATTTCTGGGTTTCAACAATATAATCCATCACCACCAAATATAATTGGAGATCCTAGTTCATTTAAGCTATTTTCAATAATTACTAATGAACCAATTAGTAATTATAACAACCAGAGAAAAATAGACTATCTTGTTGGCATAGGAAAAATATATCAACTGACCTTTCCTGTGCTTACTTATTTATCAATTTTGATATATCTAATATTGTTATTTGTGAAAAAAGTCTATGCAAACTCTCTGTTTATAATCCTGGGTTTAGTAGTTATGGTTATTGTGGTTAGGATGATTTTATTATCTCTCGTGACCGCAACATCCTTTCCAGGAATTAATACACTCTATTTTGCCTGTATTTATCCTTTACTAATAATATTTGATTTTATGACTTTGTTCACTTTTTTGGATTTATGTATTAACAAAATTTCTGATAAGACCAAACTGGTGTAATTAGCGCCTATTTTTTTCCATCTTGGTTGACCCTACCAACCGATACACAGTGATATCCGTGATCTTAGTCAATATGAGCTAGATGACATTGCCAGGAAGCTTAATAACAAACCAAGGGAAACTAGACTGGCATACACCTACCTAAGCTTACAATTGGATTAAACGAAACCAGAGTAAATAGCTAGACTTAACGCAGGTTGCGTTTGGCTCTTTAATTTAGGTAATAACGTCTGTAGTAAATGGCACGTTTAATCTATTGCTTAACTTAAAAAATATTAATCATGGTAAATAATTAAGACACAACGCTCATCCAATACGTATATTTATCATATATAAAGCTCAAAGATAAATTGATATAAACCCACAACTAAATGCAGAGGTTATATACTGACGTATCATTTAATGGTAGGTTTTATCTTTCTGTCTGCATGAACATCTAGGCCAAAATTACTACTAAGTTTGTAGAAGTTCCTATTATAGTATGGGTCAACGTCCAATGAGCCATTCCATCGTTTTCTCATAAATTTAGCAGCCTTTTCCAATTCTTTCATATCTCTATTTTGGTGGACTCTGCCTACAGATATGGATTCATGATGTATTAGCTCAACTTGGGGTAAATATATATTTCTGTAGCCTGCTTTTATAAATTTCATACACAAATCTACATCATTAAAAGTTACCCTAAGCAATGGATCGAATCCTTTGACTTGCCAAAACTTATTAACGGAGATCATCATACAGGCAGCTGTAACTGCGGAACTGTCTCTAATAGTATTAACGTAAACTTCGTGAGACTGATCGTCTTCTATGGAGCCTGATCTAACTCCAACATGATCAGCAACTGGTTCAACGTTACCTATACCAACCATAACCCCCGCATGTTGAACGGTATGATCGGAATAAAGTAATTTAACTCCGACAGCTGCCACGTCATCTTGCTGAGCATACCCCAACATATCCTCCAACCAGCTATCGGTTATTATTTCAGTATCATTATTGAGCATTACCAAATACTCACCTGTAGCATGCTTGGCTCCAAAATTACATGCCTCAGAATAATTAAATGGCTGGTGACGCCAATACTTAATGTGCAGTTTTTTAATGTTTGCATTAGCCCTTAGCTCTCGATAGTAAGTTTTAGTGTCCAGCTCCCTAGAACCTGTATCAACAATAATAATTTCGTAGTTTTTGTATGTTGTTTTGCCTAATATAGTGTCGATACAACGTCGTAAATATTCAGACTTATCTTTAGTTGGAATAATAATTGAAATTAGGGCTTTGTGTGATGGCTTATAGCCGGGGTTCCAAAAACCACTATGTATGCCAGTCGATATCTCGTATGGGCTTTTATTCATGCGTCTAAGGTGATTATCTAATGCTGTTCTCTGGTTCGCTAGGGCATAATCTTTTGCCGATAAGTTCATTGCTGTCGAGCCAGAATGTGAGCGCCAACTATAGAGAACCGTCGGTATATGGTATACCTTATCAGTGTGCTCACCGGCTCGAAGAAATAAATCCCAGTCTTGTGCGCCAACCAAATGTTTGTCAAATCCTCCAAGCCGTCGGACCAGAGAAGCCCTGAGAACACTAAAATGTGTAATGTAGTTAATGCACTCCAATAGATGTGGGCTCCAGTCGGGTTTAAAGTATGGATAGAAATGCGTAAAACCATCGGCCTCAATCTTGTCTTCATCGCTATAAATTAGATCTGCATCTTTGTGATTTTGTAACACTTTTACAACTTCGTATAAAGCATTTGGCCACAAAAAATCATCATGGTCTAGTAGGGCAATAAATTCACCAGTAGCCATATCAATAGCCTGATTGCTGGCTACGCTGATATGGCCATTGATCTTAGCCCGTTTAAAAACTATTCTAGGGTCACTTTTAGTATACTTATTCAACATACCTACAGTATCCTGATTGGTTGAGGCATCATCGACGATACATAGTTGCCAATTAACATAGGACTGAGCTAAAACTGATTCTATACAAATTCTTAGATACTCTGGATTGGTATTGTATACGGGCAAAATAATCGATATTAGAGGTCTATAACCAAAATTAGTTGAATCAAATCGTTGTCCAGTGAGTATTGTGGTCGTTGGGTAATTGATAGAAAGCCATTTGGTATACTCATTTTCACGCTGTAATTTCGTTTCTAATCGTCTCGTCTCGTTCTTTAGGCTTATTATTTCCCGTGTTTTATCATCAGTTTCGTGGAGTAATTGAATAATACGATTAGCGTGGACTTGTTCGCGGCCTATGGATGCATAAAGACTACGTTTTTTAACAACTGGCGAATAGGATTTAAGGCGGGATATTGGGTTTTTCATAAAAGTTTTAAGAAGGCATCACTTAACATTGAGAAAATAATCTCAAGCTCTGGTCGATAGATGTCTGGCTCTGTCTTAATATTGATTTTTTGCTTTTTACTGGCCACCATAAAACTTCGATAGCCTGTGGCAGAAAAGTCAGACTGCATCATATGACTCAAGTAGTAATTATTTAGTTCTTTTACTTTAGCAACAAACTTTGGGTGTATCGATTCTTGGGCTACTAAAAATCCAGCCCGAGTTACTAGCTGCCAATTGTCTAGCGAGGTATGAGAAAAATGAGAAACTTCTAGTCCTGAATTACTAAGTACCTTAGTTGCATTCTGCAAATCAGGTAACTCATCTAGCAAATGTTCAAATAGCCAACGGTGGTCTTCTCCGGTCATGTCTTTGTAAAACTTATTGGCTGATATTTCAGCCTTGCGTACACCATCAAGATTAAAAGGAGCAGCGGTAATCATCAAGTCTTTAGTAACTCGCGATGATTCTGTTAAAAATTGTGGCCGGTCAGTCTTGCTTATGTGCTCCAGTACATCGCAAGATATAACCACGTCAAAACTATTGTCAGCAAATGGCATGATTAAGGCACTCCCTTGAATATAATTTTCCAGATTTGCCTCATTCGGTAGAATATCAATGATAGTTAGATCAACGTCTATGAATTTTCTTAGGATACTACCGGATCCACCCACGTCTAAGACTTTTAACTTCTTGGATCCTAGATGCTTTTGGTAAGCCTGCAAAATAACAGATATTATTAAATAACGACTAACAAATGTAGGGTCAGATCCACTAAAGCCACTGATATCTATTTTTTCTTCTGACAAACCCTTGCTTATATCTAAATCTAACATGAATTTATTCCCCTAGCATTAAAACTATCACTTATTATTACATAACATTAGGCCGTGTGAATATTATTCTCAACATATTTATGCATACAGCTGTCGGAATCAATTGGACTTCTCGTCTCAAACCTATTATTTTTATATATAATTTAATACAATATCTTGAGCAACAAAATAACCCAAGAATATTTTATGCACAATATATTTGAAAGACAATATTATAAATTTACCAGTTTTCTGAGTAATATTGGCAAAAAAATTCCTAATAATCTAATTACCGCTAGCTTTGTTGTTTTGCCATCGTTGCTATATTTAATAAGAAGTTGGCAATATATCAGAGTCCCTCAATTATATGCTGAAGACGGTTCCGTTTGGTTGGCTAATGCATATAACAGTGGTGCTAAGTCGATTCTTGCCCCATATGCTGGGTTTGCTCACACGTCAGAACGTATATTTGCCTATTTAGTATCGATGTTACCTCTTCAAATTGCACCAATATTATTCAATATGGCTGGTTTTGGTCTATTTATTTTAATGTGCTACTACCTATTTTCATTCAGAACAAAAATTTTCACCAACAACTATCAAAAAATATTCATGGCACTAAGTTTGGGACTATTAGCAAATTTTAATGAATTTTTCTTTAACTTTTCAAACTCAATCTTCCTGCTAGGCATAGTCGGCCTGAGTATTTATCTTATTACACCATCAAAATATAGACTCGTTAACTTGATTGAAAAACTATTATTTATTCTGGCTTGTTTGACTCTACCCTTTGCTTGGTTCTATTTGTTAATAATAGGTTTTGAATGGTTTTGGCGAAAAAAATATAACTTATTTTTCTTAATAAGCAGTGTTATTGGAAGTATCATACAGGTGCTAGTTCATTTGTTTAGCGCCTACTCTAGGCCAAACATACCACTCACGACCATTACTTCATCAAGATATACTGTTATAGAAATATATAACCAAATCGTTACACCAGCCTTCCGTCATGCACGCATAGATATTAGTCCGACAATACCCGATAAACATTTTTTCGTTTTACTTATATTCTGCTCATTACTAGCATTAACTTCTATAATTATTCTTATTAAAGATGCCTCGTCAAAAATTAAATACTTAGCTATTTTCTTATTATTATTCACCGGCGCATCTCTAATAGGGGCACTTGCTGGAGGTAATTTTAGCCCGACAGATGCATTGAAATTTATGTCTACCGCAACTTATGGCAATCGTTACTTTTTTTATGGAATTCTGTTTATGACCATCGTAATAGCTATAGCGACTGATACCTATATTAAGAAAAAAGCAAAGTATCTTTTTTTAATAATGTTTATGATTTTCGGTGTATTTACCGCACTTCAATATAATAGCTTAAGGGTTAATAAGAATTTCTATAATTATTCTTCGATATATAAAAGAGATGTCACTATACTTAATCAATCGAGGGCACATACTTTAATTCAAATACCTGAGAATCCTGGCAACACTTGGTTTATTAATCTAAGCACAAAAAAATAGATTAGATACGATATATCCTGTCTGTAGTCCTATATTTCTTATCATGATAAGATTGTATGAGTAAAAAGGATTAGAATGAATTTAGGGATAGCAATACCTACATATAACGAAGCAACTAATATTGGCCAATTGCTTGAGAATATACACTTAAGCTTGGTCAACTTACCTTTAATATCTACTACCATACTAGTAATTGATGATAATTCTCCAGATGGTACTGCCGAAATCGTCAAAGAATTCGCAAATAAATACAATACCAAAAATTTCAAAATTGATTTATTGGCAAGAAAAATTAAGAACGGGTTGGGTCGTGCATACATAGAGGGCTTTAGTAATTTATTAGATCAAGGCTCGGATTTTATTATACCAATGGATGCTG
>JAJYCU010000030.1 GCA_021778165.1 bacterium
TCTCACTGGATTTTGAGTCCAGCGTGTCTACCATTCCACCACCGCGGCAAGGCTTATTATGTTACAACAGATGATTGTACTATAATTATATATACTAAGCTAGTCTTCCATATATGCAAAATAATTATAAAGAAAATAAATACGACCAGAATCAAGTTAAAGCTGTTGAGTTAATTCGACAAAAAGTCTCTAAAATTTATCAATCAAGTCCATCGGCAATTGAAGAAGAAAAAATTTCTGAAGCATTACCAAACAATAGCCCTCATCAAGAATTTATTAGAAATTTAACAAATTCTGGCGAGAATATTGCTTCCATCCAAACTAAATGGCATGAATACTATTTATCATTACCTGATAAGGAAAAATTTGAGGTTTGGCAAGAATTCTATGAAAGCAGTAAAACCAGAGTTAATCCAAAAACTAAGGAAACCTCAGTAAACAATCTATCTGACCAAAAAACAGAAATTTTATCTCAAAGGCAATCTAGTCTAGAAAAATTTAGTAAACAAGTTAACAACCGAATAAATAACCAAAGGACCATTAAAGAAAATATAATTCAAAACGCAAACAGTACAAAAACTAGAAAATCTAAACTAGGCTTCAAAAATCATCTAAAATCACTAATATTTGGTTTATCTTTTGGCGGTCTAACCATTTTCATATTCTTATTCAGTTTCTTTAACCAAATAATAATTACTCCTTTTCTTCAGCCAAGTAATGTTAGTGCAGCAACACCTCTAATAATTACAAATTCAAATATAGCTCCATCTAATAATCCAGAGGTTATCATCCCTAAAATTAATGTTCAAATACCAGTAAACTACACCGAAACTTCAAACTCTGAATCGGCTATAGAAAATGATTTACAAAATGGGGTAGTTCATTATCCTTCTACTGTCATGCCGGGCCAAATAGGGAATAGCGCTTATTTTGGACATTCATCGAATAATATCTTAAATCCCGGTAAATATAAGTTTGCATTCGTACTTTTGCATACCCTAGTAAATGGTGATACTTTTTATCTAACCTATAACGGCACTGTTTATGTTTATAAAGTCATTTCTCATCAAATCGTATCTCCTACGGATGTGTCTGTTCTTGGCCCAGTTGCTGGACAAACTTCAACTGCAACTCTCATAACTTGCGATCCGCCAGGGACTAGCATTAATAGATTAGTGGTTGTAGGGCAACAAATCAGCCCAAATCCAGTTAACAACACAGCACCAACTGTTAGCCAGGTTAGTTATCAAAACCCAACTACACTACCAGGAAATGGCCCAAGTCTATTTAATCGAGTATTCCAATCAACTACTAACCGTATTATTGGTATAGTTGCATCAATCATATTTCTACTTCTAACAATTAAATGGATTTATAGTTTTAAAAATTAATTTAACAAATTACTGAGCAACCAATGAAGTCTCAGTGAAATAACTACTGCTTGAATTATTATTGTCCAAGATCGAAAAAATATCACTATAATTTTTATTAAAAAAACTTAATAGCGATGGATTAGACTTTGAAAGAACTCTAAGATTCGCACCATCATAATCAAAAACAATCAAATTACCATTTGACACATAAGTTAACCTATCACCGTCCATCCATACTGCATTTGTCTGAGGCTGGTCTAACTGACTTTTAATGCTGTAATTATAAGCATACCCACTTTGAAAATTATAGACAGCAAAATGATTCATATTCTCAGCCACAACAAACTGAGAACTGTCCGAAAAACTAATATAGCTAGGATTTTGAATCAATAAAACTTGTATCGGGCCTGGTGATAGAGTAGGGTTATTGTTTAATTGACTTATAGGATCTTGGTAAATATAAATTTTATCACTATTACTATCTCCAATAACTACATATGGAATAGAGTTATAGCTAGTAAGATTCAATAAATATCGACTTGCTGAATTTAATGATTTTATAATATAAACCTTCGATCCGACTTGCTCCTCAATTAATACTTTACCGGATTTAGAAGTGTCATTTGTTGCAAAAAGAATAATATTATTAGAATACGCTTTGAAAGCTAATATATTATATAATGTCATATTTATAACCTGAGGACTAGCTAAACTAACACTGCTCAATTGTTGTGAGGTACTATTATATAAATAATAATAGTTGTATTGGTTATTTATCATAACTATTTTATCAAAGGATAAATTAGTAAAAGTCTTGGTTAAATTAACACTCAATGCAGGATTCTGAATGTCTACTAGAATAAACTCTGTCTGACCGTCGTAAATATGTTCCAGGATTAAATGTTGGTTATCACTAGACCACTGGATAACCTTCCAAGATTGAGATGTTTTTGCCGTACTAATTACAGAAGTAGGTATTGTATCAATTACTGGGTTATTTGTAGGATTATTTAAGTCATATAAAAAGAATTGATTAAACTGATTTGGGTTAGATACTAATAACCATCTTCTATCTAAACTTTGAGTATCTAATGTCGGTAAACTATCTATGCTCATCAAGTTAGTTGTAATTAATTTAGACGGAAAAAGAAAAGGGTAGTCAAAATGTTCAACAGTTCCACCATTAACAATAATAGACCTTTGCCAAGGGGTATATCCTGATCTAGCAATCTTAACATTGTATGTGCCGGCCGGGAGCAAAAAGCTAGTGTTAGTTTGTGAAGAAAATAGTTTATTATTTATATATATATTAGCTGGATTTGGTTGACTGGAAAAAAATAATAAGCTGTTTTGTATAACGCTGCCATTCCCATTGACCCCAAAACCTTCGGTAACATAAAATAACACTAACGTAGTTAGAGCAATCATTATGGTGATTAAAAAATAACCAATAAACAATAAACGCTTATCACGCCTGTTTTTTAAGGGATCTAAATAATCCATATAACTATCTTTTTATTGCCATTATCATTTATAATATATATTATAGAGTAAATTAATCTAAAATATATAGCTTAGGCTTAATCCTATGAAAAATCAAAATCAAACAAGTCAAAAATATCATGACCTTCAAAATCATCACAGCAGAACACTTCGCCGTGATCTTTTATCTAAACCAGGTTTAAAAAAGAATCATTCGACTTTAGATATAAAACCAAGTTTAAACCAAATAAAAAACTCTGGATCAATAATTTCTAATAATCCTCATGTTACTTTAATCGATAAAAATAAACTGGATAAAGCTTTAGGCGTAAATAAATCAGAATCAATTCGTAAGTTTAACTTTAAACCTATTATTAAGCATACTCCCAAAGAGCCAACAGCTAAAAAGGGCTATATCTATGATAATTTTTCTCATTTAGATAGCGTAGAATTATTGGATAATGGAAAGAGTATTTTTGAAAAAGCTGTTGAAAAAGCAAATTATTATCAATCAATTCCTAATAAAATATCCGAAGATAGAAAATCATACTCTGGTTTTAAGGCTAAATTTCTAATTACATCAGCTAGTTTAGTTATAATTTTCTTGGGATACCTGACTTACATAAATATACCGAACTATGACTCTGGAATTATTAGTAAAACAACTGGATTTATTGCAAAAATACCTAGCTATAATCCACCTGGTTTTTATTTAAACAAACAAATTAATAAGTTAGGGTATTTGTCGGTTAGTTATATAAGTAATACCGATTCGAGACAATACTCTTTAAATGAGACACCAACCACCATGAACAATCAGGAACTAAAAAATAATTTCGTAATACCTAACTACTCAAACTACCTTAACTTAAAATTTAAAAACCAAGAAATTTTTATTAAAATAGATAAATCAGAAGCTACCTGGGTAAAAAATAACACCTGGTATAAATTAGTCAATAACTCCGCTTTATCTCTAAATCAAATTGTCCAGTTAGCAACATCAAATTAAATAATTTAGAAAGCCAACTGTATTAGTCTATAATTAATCTTAACTATGGACAATATAAGGACGAGATTTGCTCCCAGCCCAACTGGATTCATGCATTTGGGCTCTGTTAGAACTGCATTATTTGCTTGGTTAATTGCTAAGCAGAATAATGGTAAGTTTATCCTTAGGATAGAGGATACAGATAGAAATAGGCTAGTAGAGGGTTCGGTTGAACATATAATATTAACCCTGAAGACTCTCGGAATAAATTTTGATGAAGGTCCTGGTATTGAGACAAAATATGGACCATATTTTCAAAGCGAAAGACTTGATATTTACCATAAATTCGCAAAACAACTTGTTTCTAAAAATCGAGCTTACAGCGATCCTTATGATCAGGATGAGTTAAATAAATTCAAAGAAATTACAAAGAATAATAAGCAGCCTTTCTTGTTTAGAAACTTTAGACCAAAATCATTCTCCGATTGGTCAATTGGTACTCCATTAAGATTTTTATCTAATCCAAAACCGTATACTTGGCACGATGAAGTGATGGGGAAGTTATCGGCTGGCGCTGAAGCGGTAGATGATTTTATCTTGATTAAATCAGATGGTTTCCCAACTTATAATTTTGCCCACATTGTTGATGATTTTTTAATGGAAATTTCTCATGTAATTAGGTCTCAGGAATTCATTGCATCTACTCCTAACTATCTTAATCTCTATGAAGCTTTAGAAATTAAACACCCAATCTTAGCAACACTACCTCCTGTAATGTCTGAAGGAGGTACTAAAAAATTAAGTAAGAGAGATGGCGCTAAGGATGTTTTAAATTATATTGACGAAGGATACTTAGCTGAATCTATTATAAATATTCTTGCTTCACTCGGTTTTAATGATGGTACGACAAAAGAATTATTTAGCGTAGATGAACTTATAAAAACGTTTGACTTAAAACGAGTTCAAAGAAGTGGCGCTGTCTTTGACGAAAAAAGACTCCAATGGATGAATGGTCATTATATTAGACAAATTAACTCGGAAGATTTACTGGTTAAATTCGATAAATTCTGGCCTGAAGAAGCCAATAAATTCGATAATACTTATAAAATTAAAATATTATCTGCACTCAAAGATAGATTGAAATTTGGTCAAGAATTAACTGAGTTAAGTATTTTCTTTTTCAAAGAATTACCAGTTGATTTAAATTTAATCTCCGAACATAAACAACTTTCAAAATATTCAAATGTTTCTATGGTTACATTATTGACTAAGACTAAGGCTGCTTTAGAAAAAAATGATTTTACTTTAGATAATCTACAAAATGATTTAAATCAATTACTAATTGATAATAGTGAAAAACCTGTCACATTGTTTAGCCTAATTAGAATAGCACTGACTGAAACTAAATCTAGCCCCGGTCTAGCTGAAACTTTATATATACTTAGTAAAGAAGAGTCCCTTAAAAGAATCGATAGTTTAATCCAAGCACTAGCGTAAAAAAATAAAATTGTTATACTTAATTTATGGATGAAAAGTCTTCTCGATATGATAAATATACTAGTCCAAAATTTCACCAAGCACATAAAGAATTAAACGATTTTGTTTCACCAGAAGAAATAGCAAAAAATGAAGAATCTGAAAATATACCAATTGTTACTCCTACTACTGGAAAAATTATTCCAACTGTTCAACAAGAACCAAACAATAATTCATCGAAAAATATGAAAAAAAGCAAAAAACTTATTAGACAATTCAAAAAACATCCTAAATTATTTAGTCTTATTTTAATTTTACTAATTATAATTCTTGCAGGTACTTATTATCTTCTTGTATTCAAAAAAAATCCTGTAAAGCCACCAAAACGCATTGTAAAATCTAATGTTCAGACACCTCTAAAAGTTGTCTCAAATTTAGTACCATCAAATCTAACCGGACTACTAGTTAACCCTAGTTTTAATAATCTTCCAGTCACTGGAGTTATGATTGAAAACAGTGATTTTGCTCGACCTCAATCCGGACTAGGCTCTGCTGGTGTTGTCTTTGAAGCTTTAGCAGAAGGTGGTATTAGCCGTTTTCTAGCTTTATTTCAAGATACTCAGCCTTCCTCAATTGGTCCAATTAGAAGTGCAAGACCATACTATGTTTCATGGGATTTAGGTTTCGATGCGCCGTACTCTCACGTTGGCGGAAGCCCTGAAGCACTTACCGACATAACAAATTGGGGTGTTAAAGATTTAAACCAATTCTATAACGGTAGCTATTACCAAAGAATAACCTCCAGAGCCGCTCCACATAATGTATATACTAGCGTAGCAACACTAAATAAATTAGAAGCCAGTGATGGATTCGGTAAATCTAATTTTACTTCTTGGCCTAGAAAAGCGGATAGCCCACTAAAAATACCTACTGCCAAAACTATCAATTTAACGCTTTCATCTTCAGACTACAATGTTAATTATATATATAATCCAACCGCTAATGATTATCTTAGAAGTGAAGGTGGATCTCCACAAATAGATGCCAATACTAATAGCCAGATTGCGCCTAAAGTAGTTATAGCAATTGTCGTACCTTATGCATTGGAATCAGATGGATATCATTTAGTTTATCAGACAATCGGAACAGGAGCTGCCTATATTTTTCAAGATGGAGGAGTAACAATAGGCCAATGGTCTAAGGCAAATAATAATTCACAAATACTCTTTACCGATAACTCAGGAAAAGAAATTAAGTTAAATTCCGGTCAAACCTGGGTTACTGCAGTTGGAGACAGCAACTCAATATCATACAGCCCCTAAATTATAATTATGGATGAATTAAAACAAGTTATCCGAAAAGCTTGGTTAAATATATTTACAGTAATAACTGTTTTTAATTTAATTATTATGTTTTGTTTATATTACGCCATTTCAAAAAAATGGCTAAGACTCGATTATAATTTCTATATAGCTATCTTATTTTTTGTTATATTAAATTTCGTCTATTTCTATAAAGTTACTAGGAAATTATTTAAACCTTTTGAAACAATTTGGCAAACTATTGCTCATCTTAATCAGAATTCTCAAATCGAAAAACCTGATATTGAATCCCTAAAGATTGCTCACTCTTTAACTGAAAATTTAACTAAACAAATTACCCAAATGTCTATTTCAAAAAATCAAGCGACTTTAGAAATGAATAAAGAGCCTGATTTAAAACATAATTTTATTGCAAAAAATTTACCTATACCACTTTTAGTCTTGGATAATTCAGAAAATATTATTTTTGCTAATGAAGAATTTGCAAGATATATTGGATTGCAAGTTGAAGACATCATCAATAAAAATTTTTACATGATT
>JAJYCU010000031.1 GCA_021778165.1 bacterium
AATGATTATGATTAATAATATAAACTTAAAATTATAAGAGGAAATGATGGCAGTATATTCTAATATTGATATAAAAAATGCTATTGAAAAAAAGCATATTATTTGTCACCCTTATCAAGAAAAACAGGTTTCCGAAGCAAGTCTGGATGTTACACTTGGCTATTACTATTATAGGATTGAAAAGAAAGACGAAAGGACTATATATAATCCTTTCGATAAAGATGATGTTGCTAGATATTTCGATGGACCTTATAAGGCTATAACTCATTCACAGTGGGCAAAACAAAATGGTTTTAATTTAGTAAAAAATATTCCACCTGATCATCCGGTTATAAGTTTAAAACCCAAAGAGAGAATATTAGCTCATACCGTTGAGTTTTTTGGTATTTTACCACCAGGAGCATGTGAAATTCGTTCTCGTTCAAGTTGGGGTAGAAACGGTATTGCTGTTTGTTTTGATGCTGGATGGATTGATCCTGGATACATAAACAGACTAACTTTAGAGATATTTAACTTAAACGACAGAGAGACTATATTATTGCCAGTTGGAGAAAGAATAGCTCAAGCGATTTTTCATAAAACTGGGCCTGTTGAGGGAAATTATGGAAACGGTCGAGATGGTTTTAGCGGTAAATACCAAAAAGGGACAAATTTAGATGAGATTATTAGAACTTGGTCTCCTGATTCTATGCTGCCAAAAGCATATTTAGACAGTCGAATGTTGCCGCCTAAAATTAAAAATTCTCTATATGATTAGACCTGGAAAAAAAATTATAATTGAGTCAATCAGTGGTAAAGATAACCTTGAATTTATCAGCGGTATAGAAAAAATTCTGTCACTAAATAAGTCACATACTAAGGTATTTACTTCTATTGAACAGTACGACGACGTGTTAGTAAATTTACTTTCTAGAATTGAATCGTCAGTTGATATAGAAATGGATATTGTATCCAACTTATATCTATATAATGCCGCTTTTACGAGAATATCTGAAAAAATAAATGCCTATACTAATGCAGGAATTAATTGTTTAATTAGCAATACTTACCTAAAACTTTTGTCTAATATACATTCCTTTGGATATAACTCAACAAAATCTAATCAATTATCATCAATCGTAATAAATGCTAGTAAGAATTTTAATCCTGATTTAGTAATAATATTAACTGATAGTCTTTCTAAAGATGAACCCAAAAAACAGTTTTATTTAAGTTTATCCAACTCTGTTAACTTATTATTTATTAACACCACAAATTCATTTACCAAAAATTTAAAATTAATAGAAAAGCAATTACTACATTCTAATAAAAAGAGTGCTTTGCCCAGTAACCAATCCAACAATATTTTAAGCTTAGACATAAATTATAAAAAACAAATTTCAGGATTCCAGATATCGATCCCAATGTTCTATAAACAGTTAACAAAACAGTTATCGTTGGATTATTCTCTAATAATTCCAGAACCAATGTTTATAATTCAATACTTCAACCAGATTTCAGCACTTTCCAATTTTTATTTGTCACTAAACTTACACAACATCAACACAATTTCACCAAGTCCCGTAATTAATTTTAATGTATCAGAAGTTGATTCTAAATTTGTAGTTCCAAAAAATTCAACTATTGTTTTTAAAACTAAATATTTACAATTAATAAACGAGATTTATGGATCGTATACTAAACTTTTTAATAAATTTAAAGGACATCCTAAAGTTGGCAATTTATATAAGATGTTACCTTTATCTTTAAAAACGAATCTCCTTACTCGAATTAATGAGTCAGATATAACTAATTTAATTACTGAATTATCGTTAGTTGACTTACCCGAGATGAATCAGATTGTTCATGATTTAAACATTTCAGATCATGAGTTTACTGGCATGAAGACAATAAATCCACCCAACATTCTTCTGAATTTGGCAAATAATCTTTATGGAAAAAAATATGATAGCATTGATAATCTTGAGACGAAACTTATTGATTTTTATCCCAAAAACGAGTTCAGCATCATTAATGGATACATGTACAAGTATTCGGGTTTAGATTTCGAAAAAACATCACAAATTGTAACTAAATTAAATTTTGACCAAAAAACTAATATACTGAAAAATTATATTGAAAAGTATCCTAATAATACTACTGCCGACGATGGATTTTTTATATTTGAAACATATTTAAGTATTTATAGTTTAGATTTTCTAGTAAGATTCTTAGGCTTGTCTTCTGTCTTTGTCCAAAGTCTAAGTCCTAGGTATGGATACCATCTACCCGATTTTATTGTCGATAGACAAGATATAGAAGAATTTCAAAATGCCTTCGACACAAGTCTATCGTTACAAAAATTACTTTCAGAGCATTTCAAAGACGAATCGACTCAGTACGGTTTACTATACGGTAATTTAGTGAGAACAAAGTTAAGATTTAATTCAGTCCAACTTAATAAACTACTGAATTCAGATAAACTATCAAACGATACAGAACTAGATAGTTTTAAAGAAGAAATTAAAAAACTAATACAACAAAACATTTCAACCTCAATGTTTAACAAATAGTCAGTAACTACAGATTGACTTTAATCGAAAATTGGATTAAAATTATTATCAAGTTGCTAATGACAGTGACCGTTTATATTAAAAAATAAACTTAATTTGTCACCTAAGCGTTTATTTATTCTAATAAATACAGCAGCCTTCAGTAGTTAAAGGTCGATACTGCCGATATTAAAAGCATTTTAAAGGAAATTTAATGGCTTTAACAAAATTACAAAAGAATCAGCTTATTAGCGAAGCTACTGATTTATTCAGTAAATCAAAAATTGTAGTAATGGCTAATTACATGGGAAGTGATGTAAAGGATTTGCACGATATTAGATTAAGTGCAAAAGATTCAAATACATTCATAAAGGTATTTAAGAATAGATTGGTCATCCAGTCTCTAAAAAGTATTGAAAAATTTAAAGATACTGACACTTCAGAAATTAAAGAGATGTTACTATACGCCTTTAACTCTGAAGACGAGTTGGCTCCAGCTCAATTGCTGGCTAACTTATCTAAAAAGATTCCATCAATTAAATTTGCTGGAGCTTATTTAGCAGACGGTTCATTTATCGACTCAGAATCGGTGGCTGAACTATCGAAATTACCAAGTAAAAAACAGCTTCAAGCTATGCTTGTTGGTACTCTGGCAGCACCATTGTCTGGTCTAACTCGAGTACTACAAGGTAACTTAACTGGTTTTATGAATGTTTTACAAGCAAGATCAAATTCAATTAATTAAGGAGATACACTATGTCAACAGAAGATAAAAAAGTAGAAGTTCCAAAAGAGTTCGAATCAATAGTCAAAGAACTTGATAAAATGTCAGCTCTTGAAATATCAAAGTTTGTTCATTTTCTTGAAGAGTATTGGGATGTTTCAGCTGCCCCAGCTGCTGCTATCGCAGTTTCTGCCCCAGCTGCCGGTGAAGGCGCTTCAGAAGAAACCGCTAAAAGCGAATACGACGTTACTCTAAAAGACGCTGGTAATCAAAAAGTAGCAGTCATTAAAGCAGTCAAAGATTTAACTGGCTTAGGTCTTGGAGAGGCAAAAGCTTTAGTCGACGCTGCACCAAAGGTTATTTTAGAAAAAGCAAAGAAAGAAGATGCAGAAAACGCAAAGAAGGTCTTAGAAGAGGCTGGAGCTACAGTCGATTTAGTTTAATTTATTGAATTAAATTAACATATTTTATCCACAGTTATTGATGTAGTTCTTTGACTTGAGTCAATAACTGTGATATTTTACAACTAGTAAGGAGATGGGAAGAAAAACAAACCAAAAATCAACATGCCTGATATCCCAGATAAACAAGTAAAACGAATACTTAACTTAATATCCGAAGCTGAGACAAACTTAGCTGCGGCTCATGAGTTAATTTACTCAATCATTGGCCCAGATCTTTCTGATTCTAAAAAAGATTCTCTTGAAGAACCAGTCGCAGGCAAGATTATTGAGGGAGTTTTCGATGGCCAAAACATGGTTGGTTCTGATAATAAAACCTATCCTGTACCAGCTAACTATGCTTCAAAATCTAAACTAGTCCAGGGAGACATACTTAAATTAACAATCGGTGATGATGGTGCATTTCTTTACAAACAAATTGGCCCAATCGCAAGAAAACAACTAGTAGGTACTCTAAAGCTAGAAAACGGCCATTATTTTGTTGATGTAAATGATAAAAAATTGAGAGTTCTTTTAGCTTCTGTTACTTATTTTAAAGCTAAGCCAGGGGATCAAGTTAGCATTAATGTTCCCGAAGACGACTCTAATACGGAATGGGCAGCACTGGAAGCTGCACTATAATTCTTTTTATATTAGTTTTTATATAGTTTAATCTATCAAACTATATTAAAATTAATGTAAATGAGGCAGGCACTATATAGAAAGTATAGATCTAATAGTTTGAATGATGTCGTAGGACAAGATTCAATTATTAAGACATTACTAAATTCTATAAAAGAATCGAAAATTAGTCATGCGTATCTTTTTGTCGGACCTAGAGGGGTAGGAAAGACATCTGTTGCCAGGATTTTAGCTCATAAGATAAATAACCTAGACTATAAAACCGAAGATCATCACGTTGATATTATAGAAATCGATGGAGCTAGTAATCGTGGTATTGATGAAATTAGAGACCTAAGAGAGAAATCTTCGATTGCTCCGACTAATTCTAAGTATAAAGTTTATATAATTGATGAAGTTCACATGCTTACTATGCAAGCATTTAATGCGCTTTTAAAGTTACTCGAAGAACCACCTTCTCATGTAGTTTTTATTTTAGCTACAACCGAAATACAAAAGGTTCCAGAAACAATTATTTCTAGAACTCAAAAATTTACATTTAGACCGATCGATGATTTAAGTATTATTGAACGTCTTAAAGTTATATCTAAGAAAGAGAATATAAGTATATCTGACGATGCTCTGAAGTTAATTGCTCAAATATCGGATGGTGGTCTCAGGGATGCGATTAGCATACTAGATCAACTCTCATCTATGTCCATGAAAATTGAGAGAGATAATGTATCAGAATTAATCGGGTTACCTCCAGATAATGAAGTAAATAAAATAGTAGAAGGGGTTCTGACGCATAGTTTAGGTGTAAACCAACTATTCACTATCATAGATGAATTAAACGATCAAGGAGTTGATATTAAGGTATTAACTGCATCAATCATTGATCAACTTAAGTTTAGATTATTATCTGAGCCAATATATTCAAACAACAAAGAAATTATTGATTTAATGAAAACACTTCTTGAAGTAAACGAAAAATCTAATTTTAAAGATTATTTAAAAGTTGTACTTGCTGGTTATATATTAAATACCAGTCAAAATACCCAATCTTCCAATGATAATTTGATTCCTATCAAAAAAACACCTCCACCTACTATTGAGGTAAAGGTACCTAAAAAGAATAGCGTAATTAGTTCCGATGTTAGTAGTTTAAAGTCTATCTGGGAGAATGTATTATCTAGTCTGAAAGAGACTCATTCTACCTTATATAGTACATTGATGATGTCAAAGGTTAATTTTATAGACGAAAAAACAATAGAAGTAGTATTTAAATATAAATTTTATGCTAATCAACTTAAGAATCAAAAAAATTTCAAAATTATCTCGGATATTCTGTCAGAAATCGGCACATCTAACATTAGTATAATTACCTCTTTTGATAAAAACTTAGTTGTGAAAAACTCAGAAAACTCAGAAAATGATATAATTGATGACACTAGCGAAGTGGTTAATCAAAAAACTGTTTTCGAAGTTTTTGAAGGTGCAGAAATATTTAACGAAGATTCTGGGATAATTTAAGGCTATAAAATGACAGATAAAAATGAACCTAGTAATTTAGAAGCTGAAGTAAGTCTACTTGGAGCTATTTTAATTGATCCAGATGCTATCGTAAAAATTGCCGATAAAATCTCTGAGAAAGATTTCTTTGATCCACGAAACAGAGCAATATATAAGTCAATGGCTAAACTTTATGACTCACATCAAGCGATTGATGTTTTGACTGTATCGAATCAATTGAAAAATTTCAAAGAACTAGAAGTTGCCGGAGGGCCTACTTATTTAACTGAAATTACAAATTTTGTTCCGACTGCATCGCACGTTGAAGAATACGCCAACATTGTCGTTCAAAAATCATTTAGACGTCGATTAATATTAGCCTCTCATGAAATAAGTGAATTGGTTAAAGATGACACCAAAGACTTAAGTCAACTTATTGAAGAATCAGAAACTAAAATATTTGATGTTTCGCAAAATCAAATTAAACAGAATATCGTTTCACTTGAATCAATATTGGCTGAAAGCTTTGATAGATTAGATGAACTTCATAAAGATAAAAAGAAGATAAGAGGCATACCGACAGGCTTTACGGACTTAGACAATATGTTGGCTGGTTTCCAAAGGTCAGATTTATTAGTTTTAGCAGCACGACCATCTATGGGAAAAACCGCACTGGCTTTAAACTTTGCACATAAAGTAGCCGTATCATCTCAAAAACCAGTATTAATTTTTTCTTTGGAAATGTCGAAAGAGCAACTTGTTGATAGATTATTAGCTATGGAATCTGGTGTAAATGCTTTTAACCTTAGAACAGGCAATTTAACTGATGGTGATTTTGAAAAAATTGGTAATGCGCTTGGAACTTTAAGTGAAGCCCAAATATTCATCGATGACTCTCCAGGCATAACAATCAATGATTTAAGAACCAAAGCAAGACGTGAATCTCATAAAAGAGAAATAGGCTTAATAATTGTCGATTATCTACAATTAATGTCTGGTGCCAGGGCTAACAGTGACGGTAATCGAGTTCAAGAGATATCTGAAATTTCTAGAGGACTTAAAATTATAGCCAGAGAACTAAATGTTCCTGTTTTAGCTTTATCACAGTTAAGTAGATCGGTTGAAAGTAGATCGCCTCAAATTCCACAACTCGCTGATTTAAGAGAATCAGGTTCG
>JAJYCU010000032.1 GCA_021778165.1 bacterium
GCCACGAGCTGGCAATTATATTAATAGTAAGGCCCAAATTAGTTATGTGTTACACAATCCTTTTATTTTCATAGCTCGTGTTTTGGTCCAACCTTTTACTAAGAATTTTGATACTATTTACCTCGGCGTTGTCGGTATAATTACCAATCGATTAATCTACTTATCGATTTTTGTAATGATGCTTTTATTCTTGGGGCTATTGTTGTCGTTTAAGAATATTCCTTCACTGCCAGCCTGGGTTATTTATAAAAAACGATTTATTGCGGCTGCTTCAATCATAATAATTGGAACATATGGCTTCTTGGCACTGGCTTTCTATGTTGGGAACACTCAAGTAGCAAGTACAGTCGTCTTTGGCATGTATGGTAGATATTTCCTACCATTCCTGCCACTCTTTATTATCTTTCCATTAACAACTAAACGGAAAAATACTTTTAAATATACTTATCAATCATTAGGAGTATTGAGTATTTTAACGATCGGGTTAGTGGCTACCGTTATCTCGTTAGGATAAAGTATGAACGAATATTACAGTAATCAAAAACTTTCCGTTATTATTCCAACCTTAAACGAAGCAGACAATATAAAGGAGCTTGTTTCTAGACTAGTCACAACATTAACACCTTGTACTAAAGAATATGAATTAATTTTTATTGATGATGCATCAAGTGATAAAACTGTTTATGAAATAAATAAATTGACAGCTAGATTGCCTGTAAGTGTTCATCCAAAATCTGGAGAAAAAGGTAAAAGTTTTTCTCTCATCGAGGGTTTTAATTTAGCTAAATATGAATTGCTGGCGATGATTGATGCAGACTTACAATATCCCCCAGAAGCACTCAAACAAATGCTTGGAAAAATTATTGATGAGCAGGCTGATATAGTTTTAGCTCACCGTCATAAACACTATGAAGGCTATATTAGAAAATTTGGTTCAAAAATAAATGGTTATATCAATAAACATTTATTTGGCTTTAATTATGATGTTCAAGCCGGTTTGAAATTATTTAAAAAAGAGACGTTTAAAAAAATGAATTTTAAAAAAGTTGGTCCATGGACATTTGACATGCTCTTTATATTTCAAGCCCGACAGTTAAACTACAAGGTATCTATGGTTGATATAAACTTTGATAAACGGATTCACGGTAAATCAAAAGTAAATTTTATAAAAGTTGGTTTTGAAATACTTGCCTTTGCAATCAAACTTAAGCTCGGTTATTTCTTAGAAACTAAAATAAAACTACTAAATAAACTATGGGTTAGACAATTTATTAAATTCTCTATGATTGGTGTTTTAAATACTTTGATTGATGTAGGAATTTATTTTATTTTAATACGTTCGATTCATTTCTTTTTGGTTAATTTTATCCTAGCTAAGGCAATTTCGTATATTATAGCTAGTATAAATAGCTTTATTTTCAATAGAAGATATACTTTTAAATCACACAATACTTCATGGCTGTATATATTACCTTTTATGTCGGTAGGAGCTATTGGACTGATTATCAATGTTAGTATTTTGGATCTATTAGTTAGGGTGGCTGGCCTTAACCAATTATATTCCGTTATCATAGCTACATTAGCCGTCTTGTCTTATAATTTTCTGTTTAGTAAATTTTATATATTTTCAAATTCCAAAAAAAAATAGGTAAATACTAGTCGATTTCCTAACGTTGATATTGGTAGCTTAATAAGCTAATTTGTTTTTCTATCCATTTCGTCTTCGAGATAGCATATCGAAGATAAAGATAATTAACGCAACCAAGATCAGTAGATGTATCAGCGGACTTGCAATATGAATTACGATTATTCCTAGTAACCAAAAAACAAATATAACAAAAGCAATTCCTAGAAGCATATTATTTCTCCTTCCCTTTTCAATCTAATTATAGTTTTTGTACCTTAAAGAGTCTGTGATTTCAGCCACATTATTAATTTAACTAAGATTAATTTATTTATCTATTATTAATTGATTAGAATTATATTCAAATAAAATAACCTTATTCCTATCTTTCATTATTATGTTAATGTCTAAAACTAGAGAATAATTTGACCCGAGTTACAGTCATCTTTCGAATTAATTCTTGATTGTAGAAAAATAAAATAAGGTTTTTAGTTCTTCTTCAAACTTAAGATATTTTTTCTTATATTTTTATGTTCCAAATCAATGGGAAGATCACTTAATTTACCTATCTCCATTGCTTTTTTAATATTCTTAGCCTCCATTAGGTAATAGCAGGCATTTTCATTGGTCGAAAGAAAACAGGCTTCTAATTTAACCCCTTCATTAATTAGTGTTTCATATACTTCATCAGCTCGCTTGCTAAGTTGTTTTGACCAATCAATCCATTTAGACTTTCCGTCATTTATAAACTTAAATTTAACTAATACTATTTCACTCATAAATCTAGAGTAACATACAAATATTGTAATAATTGGTTCGATATATCACAATCGCTGGATGAACCATCTTGGCTCCGGGGACTGGATTCGAACCAGCGACCTAATGATTAACAGTCACCCGCTCTACCGCTGAGCTACCCCGGAATATCTTTCGTAACTTTTTAAAATTATACAGAATATAGTTAATCGGCGCAAGGAATTAAGAGCTATTTATAAAATGTATTTTTAAGAGTTTGATTTATAGATCGATTCTGGTATTTTTGTTTGAGGACTTGACGCTTATCGTAATTCTTTTTACCCTTACCGATACCAATTTTGATTTTTATGTATCTTCCATTAGTATAAATCTCGATTGGAATAATAGTTCTACCTTCTGTTTTCTTTTCAATTAATTTATCTATTTCTTTTCGCTTTGCTAAGATTTTTCGGGCTCTAGTTTTTTCAGTATCACTGATGGGTATGCCACTAGTACCATGAATAGAGGCGTTGATTAGCCATAGTTCATTATCTTTAACAGTAATATAAGAACCTTTTAAGTCTCCGTGGCCAAATCTTAAACTTTTAGTCTCAGCTCCAGTAAGTTGGACTCCAACGGTTAGAGTATCTTCAATAAAATAATCGAAAGTTGCTCTTTTGTTAGTAATTAATTTACTTGATGAATTTTTTTTCTTTTTCATAGTCTTTATTTTTTGAATTCCTGTTTAGCTACATTCCATAAACTTGGATCATGTAAAATCACCATTCGATAATACCAGTATTCAGCTCCCCACATATCAACTGACTTCATGCCAGTATTTCGAGCAAAGTTAAAATTAGAAAGTAGGTCTTGAGCGTTCATTGATCTATTCTGTTCTGCTAGACTGGTTTGAGGAATAGTTAGTCCATTAGGTGTCCAGGCTTCAGCTTGCATTTCATCAATTACCATGTCCCTATTTAGTAATATTTTTTGTATACCTGCTAGAAAGGCATAATACCAAGATTCGAATGGATAGGCTAAGTAACGATGAGTAAAAGCGGCATCCCAAACTTTTCTATAAACTGATACTGAATATATATCTGGCTTTGGTGCGCCAAGTGGAATACCTAAATCATTATTACTTCGCCCAATAATTATTGGATGCGATGGATCTAACCTTTTTACAAGATTATATTCGTAGACTAAACGACTTCGACTAAAATTCGTGCAATCTCCAAAACCTTTTAAGAAGTACTCATTCTCGAGTTGGTAATACTGCAAGCTTGGTGAGTTTTTGTAACGATTAACTACTGCTGTAATAAAACTATAAAGTTGTTTTTCCCATGCGGCAGTCGGTTCATTGGTCGCCCAGTTTGGCATGTGGCATTCTGGCCAGCGTGGTTGGCGTAAACCTAGAGTTAAGGTGATTTTTGCATTGGCCTTTTCTGCTAAGCTAAATTGCCAGTCAAGTGAAGAAAAATCGTAAGTATTAATGGTTGGTGCTAAATCTGTCCAGTAACTAGTTAAGCGAAATTGTTTAACGCCAATTGATATTAATGCTTTCATGGTTTGTTGCGGGTTAAGTCCAAGTGACTCAGCATAGTCTGGAATAAAACTTACCCCGAAAGTTGTTGGCACATTTGGATTAGAATGTATGTACCATTCAGCAACTGAATACATAAAAATAGTTGAAATAGATATGGCGATTAAGAAATAAACTACGAATTTATGCCACCAGCCGTTATGGTAGTATCGTTTGAAGATACTCCATAATTTTTTTAAAACTTTTTTAATCTGTTTTGGCATATAATTAATCTATAAAATGAAAATAAGTATTGTTATACCAGTATACAACGAAGAAGACACTTTAAGAGCATGTCTTGAGGCAATTGCAAATCAGGATCTAAAAGCTGACGAAGTAATAGTAGTTGATAATAATTCAACCGATAAAACTGTTGAGATTGCTAAAAGCTTTAAATTTGTTAAAGTCATAGTCGAAAAAAGACAAGGTCGGGCTTATGCTAGGTCGACTGGATTCAACGTCGCAACCGGAGAAATACTGGGTAGGATTGATTCAGATACAATAATCGCTAAAAACTGGACTAAACAACTTATTAAAATATTTAGCAACAAGGATGTAGCGGCTGTTTCTGGCCGACACGGCTATTATGATGGCTTATGGCCAGAGTTTAATGGCGAAGTTGATTATATTTTTCGGTTAATTCTTTCCAAACAAATGTTAGGTAATCTATTTCTGAATGGTGGTAATATGGCTATTCTAAGTTCAGCTTGGCAGGATATAAAAAATGACGTTTGCTTTGACGATGAGATACATGAAGACTTAGATTTATCAATACACTTGAATGATGCCGGGCATCTGGTAATTTTTTCAAAAGATCTTTACGCTAAGATTTCTTTAAGACGATTTACCACCGGATTTAGTGCTCTTAGTATCTATATCGGTATGATTTTTAAAACCTATAAGTTTCATCATAAAAAGATAAATTTTTATTTCTATATACTTTTAGTCGCCCTAGTTGTTTTTTATTGGTACATTAAAATAAATGCAATTTACTTTAACCATCATAAGAAGAAGTTAAATTAATCTTTTATTAATCGTTCAATTATATCTAGATTGAGATGCTGACCATCTATGATTAATGGTTTTTCTGATTTAGTTGGGGTTTCTAATTTTGCGGCAATTCCATCGAATGTTGATTGATCCATTGAACCAAGAACTCTTAACTTATCATGCAAACTTGCTTGAAGTGCTCGGGTTTTCGAAATTTGTCGGTCTGTATTGACCCAAATTAGGACGACTTCGGCCCTAGCTTTTTTAGCCAGATTTGATAAAAGAAGACGATCCCTTTGAAAATTTAGATTGGTATCGAAGATGACACTGTTCCCCGCTTTTAGATACTTAAATAGTTGATCATTTAGTTCATCATATAATAATTTATTTTCTTCCGCTGAAAAAAGAGGTCTTTTAAATCTAATTTTACGTTCTTTATCTACCCAGATATGTTTGGCTGAAGTTAGAGTTTGAATCATCATGGCTATTGTTGTCTTTCCGGCTCCGGGATAGCCAACAAAAAGATATAGTTTTTTGGTCATTTTGGCAAAAGTAGTTTAGCGGGTTTAGAGGCATTTCTTAGAGAAATTTTGTTTGTTCCGTCTTCTAAATTATAGACTTCACCATCAATTTGAAATTTCAAGCCTTCACCAGTCACAAAATAACTAACTTCTTGATCGTTTTTAACATTAAGACTAGCGCTAAATGGTCTTTGAAATATAATTTTTCGAATTATTTCCGGATCAATTTTGTCAATATGATGAATGCCAAAAGAATGGTCTAATATATCATTAGTTGATCTAAATAATATGCCAAATCTTTGGGAATTTGTTGCAATCAAATCACCTAAAAACATACTTGGTCCATTTGGTATAGTTTTTAATTCAAAAGGAATTGTTTGAAGAAGTTTATTTCGAATGATATCAAATGTCTCATAACTTCTGCCCAGAGCCCTATCTATAAAATCAATACCAACTGGCTTAAATTTTTCCCTAGTTAAATCAATCTGATTTGCCATTAAAGCTATACGACCGATTGAAAAGACGTTGTAAGCATAGAATTTTAAATAGTCATTCAACTCGACTTCAACAGGATGAATTAAGCCTTCATTGTTCGAATATATGATGTTTTCCAGAGACAAAGTGCTTGAAGTTGTTGAACTAACACTATGAAAAATATCGCGAGCACCACCGAAATAATTTGTGATGATATTAAAATATTGGTGATTATTAATAATTCTTGAGGCTTCAAGGGCATGATTAACGGTTGCATCCCCACCAAGAATAATTGCTCCAGTTGGAATTTGATCAACTTCTTTAGACAAAAGTTTTTCTGTCATTTCTTCCACAGAACTACCGCTTGGCAGAAAATCTGTTTTAATTGATGTTTCACTAGTCAAAAAATTAGATAATTTGTTAGCTTTTTTTAACATGCCTTTTCGATTAGGGTCTCCTAAGATAATATATTGTTCGACTGAGTTGTTGGGAGTTTCGGCAGTTTTCATAAATATTGTAGTATTATAGAATAAAACATCTTAAAAATCAATACCTTGGTTAGCTAGAAATTTATCGTCAAAATGATGTTTCTGTTTCGTCATATTCGTAGCAATATCAACTAAGGGTAATAATTTATCTGGAAAGTTTCGGCCAGTTAAACAGAGACTTGTCTTTAAGTTTTTATCTTTAATTAATTTTTCTAGATCGGTAACTTTTAGTAATTTATCATGAATAGCGTTATTGATTTCATCACAGATTACCAAATCATATTGGCCACTGGTAGCAAGTTCATAAGCTTTATTATAGGTTTTTTGGGCTGAAATAAGATGTTCCTCTTCACTAACGTTCTTAGCACTTAGGTCGCCAGCTTTAAAGAATCCTTTGCCACCTTTATAAAAGTATAAATCTTTACCGAAAATTGGTTGGATGTCTCTGATAAATACATGTTCCGAGACTCCCCAGTTCTTGATAAATTGGATAAATGCAACTTTTGATCGGTGACCGAGGGCTCTTGTCATTAAACCAAGAGCTGCAGTTGTTTTACCTTTG
>JAJYCU010000033.1 GCA_021778165.1 bacterium
ATATACTTCTTGATTTGCTCGTGCACTTCTTTGGGGCCCAGGGATCCGTCTATATTACATACGCATATATTATTAGATCTAAATTCTTCTAGGATAGGATTTATAGAACTATTATACTCATCAATTCTTTTTCTGATTGCTTCGACATTATCATCTGGCCTAGCTCTTGCCCTAAGTCGTTGGATAATTTCTGGCAAATTGATTTCAATATTAATAACTCTTATTAATCCAAGATCTCGTTTTGCAACTATCCATTCCGCCTGATGCAGCGTTCTTGGGAAACCATCAATAATCACTTCTTCACTTACTGGAATGTTTTTTATTGCATCTTCCACTACGTCAATAACAATATTGTCATCAAGCATATCGCCACTATACATCTTCTTTTGTATTTGTTGGTTGGATATTTTACGCAATAATTCACCTACAGAGATATAACTGTAGCCTAACGATTCAGACAATAGTTTACTCTGAGTACTTTTTCCTGATCCTGCAACTCCTAGAAAAATTATCATAAATTTAAATAACCTATTTAAAAGTTTACAGTTTTTTAACAATTAACGAAACAGTTTTTGTTTCCGCTTATTTTTATTTTAAACCAAGCTTCATTCGTTTAACTTTGACTGCTCTTCTTGCTCTTCGAGTGATGGCTTGCTTTCGTCTTTCTGACTTGCTAAGTCCTTTTTCGAGACGTTGAATCTGTTTAGACTCAATCAAAACTCCACTTTGCTGAACTTTCCTAGTGAATCTTCTCAAAAGATTCTCTAGTGGTTCTTTGTTGTCTTTTCTAGTTACCTGTATCATTTATCTAACAAATATACCCTAACACCTAAGAAATTACAAGTATTATCATTACTATTCTTTAAATTGTGGCCGCCTAGTGTTGACTCGTTGTGATTTCAACACTATACTTTGTAATTCTTTAAAAATGATAAAGTGTTTGTTGGTATAGTATATTTTTGTATTACCTTGCTTCTCTGAAATAAGAAATCCTGCTTTTTCAAGACGTTTTAGTTCGCGCTGTATATTGCCAGCGTCTTCCTTTATTAATTTGGCCAATCCTCTTACGTGAGTTTTAAAATCAGGATATTTAGCATATATTATAACTATTTTGCGTCTAACTCTTGAAGTAATAAAAACATCCAACATATTTCCTCACATTGTTATTGTAACAACACGAATTATAGGACATGCTAATTATTATTACAAGATTTTTTGATAGAATAGCTATACAAGGGGTAATCAATGACTTATTATTATGATATATGGGTAAGTACAAAACAGTTCAGAAGCTCATCGGCTTTGACCTATCATAGTGATAAAAAATTAAGTGCTGGAAACATAGTATTAGTGCCATTCCGCAATAAAACAGTTCTGGGGGTGATTAAATCGACTACGAGTATTCCTAAATTTAATACCAAACCAATAGATAATTTGGTTCATAGTAAAAACCTGCCGAAATCCGCTACACGTCTGCTCCAATGGATAATAGAATACTACCCATCTACTTCGTCTGCTCATTTGCAATTATTTGTACCGAACAGCATTGCTAAAGTAAAAAGCTCTATCAAACAAGAAGACTCAGAATCAAATATTAAGAAAACTATGCCTGAATTAACTACAGAACAATCTCTGGCGATAAAAACTATCAAACAATCCAACTCTAGAAGTTTTTTAATTCACGGCAATACCGGATCGGGAAAAACTAGAGTATATATGGAGCTAATTGACGATGCACTATCTAAATCAAAATCAACTATAGTCTTAGTACCAGAAATTGGTCTTTCGCCACAGATAGTTCAATCTATTGAAGATTATTTTCCCGACAAAGTAATTACTATGAATTCTGGACTTAGCGAAAAAGCTAAGCGAGAAAATTGGGAGAAAATACTTACTTCTAAGTCGCCTATTATTGTTGTAGGGCCAAGGTCAGCGCTATTTACACCCGTTAATAACCTGGGGCTCATTATAATAGACGAAGCGCATGATTCCAGTTATAAACAAGATAGCGCTCCATTTTACCAAACAACCAGGGTGGCCGCAAAACTATCAGAAATTACAAATTCAAAATTAATTATGGGAACCGCTAGTCCTCTGATTGCAGACTATTATTTATTTACCCAGAAGCATATTCCGATTATTCGAATGATAAATCCTGCGATAACCTATAGAACTGAAAATAAATCCCAAATTACAATAATAGACTTGTCTGATAAATCCTTATTCAGCAAATCGACTTGGTTGTCGGATAAAATGTTGGAGTCAATTAAGAATAGTCTAGATAACAACGAACAATCCTTAGTATTTTTGAATCGTAGAGGCACAGCCGCAGCTATTTTGTGTCGTAATTGTGGCTGGAGAGCATTGTGTCCAAACTGCAACACATCCATGACTTACCATGCAGATCATCACTCAGTTATTTGTCACAGTTGTGGCTATAAACAAAAAGCGCCATCAAAGTGTCCGGTATGTAACAGTCATGACATTATTTATAAAGGGGTCGGTACCAAAGCCATAGAAGTAGAATTAAAAAAGTTTTTTCCATCTAGCAAGATAAAAAGGTTCGACAAGGATAATTTAGCAAAAGATAAATTAGAGAAGAATTACCTAGATATTAGTCAAGGTAAAACCGATATAATAATTGGAACTCAGATAATAACAAAAGGTCTAGATTTACCAAAACTTACTACCGTCGGGATAGTCATGGCAGACCAAAACCTTACCTTCCCTGACTTTAGTTCTGAGGAAAAAAGCTTCCAAACCCTACTACAAGTAATTGGAAGGGTCGGCAGAGGGCACCAAGCCTCAAACAGAATTGTTGTTCAAACTTATAATACTAGTGGCGTAGCCTTAAACGCTGCCATGTCTAGGGACTACACTACTTTCTACAACGATCAACTGTATTTAAGGAAAAAATATTTGTTTCCCCCATTTGTTTTTATGCTTAAAATATATTGCAAAAAAACTAGCGCCGATAAGGCTAAGCATGGCTGCTTGGAATTGATAAACCAGATTAGAGGCTTAAATATTCAGGTGAAAATATCGGACCCGGCGCCAGCTTTTCATGAAAAAGTTAATGACAAGTACGTCTGGCAATTTGTGCTTAAGTCAAAAAACAGACAAAATTTATTAGACGTAATATCAAAAATTCCGAATGATTGGTTCTATGATATTGATCCAAACAATTTGTTGTAAAAAAATCTATATTTTTAATGTAGCTACAGATAGTTTATAATTTCACACAAGATGACTAAAGAAGATATAATTAAATTACCCAATCGGGTGTTGAGACAAAGGTCTGTAAGAATAGGTGTAATAAATGAGGACACTAAAAAATTAGCTAACGACATGATACTGTCAGTAATTGACTGGGAGAATAGTCGTGATCATGAATTAGGTGTCGCATTAGCTGCAGTACAAATAGATAAATCATTTAGAGTTGTTGTGGTTAGAAATAATTTTGATGATAAAACTGACTTAACTTTTAGAGTTTTTGTCAATCCAGAAATCACTAAGTACGAGGGAGAAGAAATCGAAGATTACGAAGGATGCTTAAGCGTCCCTGATATATACGGTAAGGTAAAAAGGTTTTCTAAGATTAGGCTTAGGGCTCTGGATCTAGATGGCAATAAAATTAAGCTAAACTTAGAAGGTTTCATAGCCAGGATATTGCAACATGAAATAGACCATACTAATGGTAAACTATTTATCGACTATATTAAAAATAGTCCGAAAGCATTTTACAAATTAACAAAATCGGGTGAATTAGAGCAATTAGATTATGATAAAGAAATCAAAAACAGTAGTATTCTTTGGTAGTGGCTCTGTAGCAGCTAAATCTCTCGAATTACTATCGAACAGCTTCGATATAGAAGCAGTTATTACAAAACCTAAGCAATCATCTTCCAGAGACCCAGTACCCGTTATTGATACAGCACTGAAACTTGGTATTAAATTATTTACACCAACCAATAAAAACGAATTAGATGAGTTATTTAGAGAGAATATTTTTACTAGTGAGCTTGGGGTGCTTATCGACTATGGAATTATTGTTTCTGCCAAGGTAATCAATCACTTTAGGCTAGGCATAATTAATAGCCATTTTAGTCTTCTTCCCGCCTGGCGAGGAGCGGATCCAATCTCATTTTCAATTCTAAGCGGAGACAAATTAACTGGCGTGAGTCTAATGCTAATCAATACCGGAATAGACGAAGGCAATCTAATCGCTCAAGAAGAAATTCAAATTAAAAAGCTAAATAGCGTAGAACTGACTGATAGTTTAATAGCTTTGAGTAATTCGATGTTAAAAAAATACCTACCGATGTATTTATCAGGGGAAATAGCCCCGTATGCACAGTCAAGTAAAGTACCCGTCTCGTATTCTAGAAAACTTACTAAAGAAGACGGTCGTATTGACTGGAATAAACCGGCAGAACAGATTGAAAGAGAGATTAGGGCATTTACTTATTGGCCGAAAAGTTTTACTAAAATATACAATATCCCAGTAATAATAACAGCAGTTAATTTTAATAATTCGAGCGGTAGACCCGGATCAATATCTTACGATAAAAAATCTATGAATATCAAATGTGCGACAAACAGCTTAGACATCTTAAAACTAAAACCAATCGGAAAGCCTGAAATGAATATATCCTCATTTATATCGGGTTACAAAAATCGTTTCTTATTATCAAGCTAAATTGTCAGCTGTCGATTTCTGTAACTCTATTAAAATCTGTGGTGCGGCTTGAGTGATTTCTTGCTTCAATTTTTCTATTTCTTGAGCTACGGTATCTTTATAATCCGGGAAATTAGTTTCAAGCCACTTCAATGCTGCAGCTTGATCTTTTTTCTGAATATGTCCCTCAAACTCCTCTAGCTGTTCGTCCCTCATGTTATCTGCTAGTCTCATCCCCACTCTCATCTCGAGTGTTTCATATATATCTTTTAAAATCTTATTTTTTTCAACAACGGGTAGGGATTCTAGCCCAACATCTTTCAAAAATTGCTCGTCTAATCTGAACATTTATAAAGCCTTGTAATTTAAATAACAATTAGATAATACCAAAAAAATAATTTAAACTAAATACTTCTTTCTCGTACTTCTCTAGTAAAGAACTCGATTCGATCATCAATTTGCAAGTCAATCTTATTTTCGGTCTTAATACCCAATCCACACATTTCACCCTCTAGGACTTCTTTGACATCTTGAGGGCCTCTCTTAAGATTGGTAATTTCGACATCGGCAATTTTATCTTTATTTCTAATAATTCTAGCCATTGCAGGAGCTATGGCCTTATTTTTAGTAACTTCACCTCCGCATATTATAGAATTTTTAGTAGTTTTAAAAATTCCTTTAATCTTTAAAATACCTACTTCCGTCTCTATAATCTCAGGGGGCAATAGTTTACTCATCTCTTCCCTGGCATCTTCTATTAACTCATAAATCACATTATATTGCCGGACTTTTACTTCAGATCGATGAGCAAGTTGCTGAACATTTTTAGGAAGCTCTACGTTAAATCCATAAATAATAGCACCGCCACTCTGGGCAAGATAAATATCATTCTCGTTAATAATGCCTACACTTGAACTAATAACTCTTACTGCCACCTCATCTGTATCTAGGGCTTTCAGACTATCCAATACAGACACCAGTGATCCCTGCACGTCAGCCTTAACAATGATATTAAGCTCACTTACGGCATTATTCCTATTAATTAGTCTAATTAACTCTGAGCTATTCATATCGATTTGGGTTTTACCCGTTTGCTTTGAATCACTAGCAGAACCGGCTAACATTCTGGCGCTTTTTTCATCAGCTACAACCTCAAATTTATCGCCAAAAGTTGGCAAATCTTTGAACCCAGTAATAATAACTGGTGTTGATGGAGCTGCTTCGGTAATTTTTTTGCCATCAGTTAATTCAAGGTTTCGAATCCTGGCGTATGTCGATCCAGCAACTATAAAGCTACCAATCTTTAAAATACCGCCCTGGACTAATAACTCTGCAACTGGCCCCCTACCTTTCTCCATGTGTGATTCGATTACTAACCCATAGGCTGGAATGTCTAAATAAGCGTCTAGCTCTTCAACGTCAGCGACCAAAAGAATCATATCTAGCAGCTGATCTACACCTAGCTTGGTTTTAGCAGAAACTTCAACGGCGACCACGTCTCCACCCCAACCTTCAATCAAAACTCCATGTTCGGCTAGTTGTTGTTTAACCATGTTAGAGTCACTGCCAGGTTTGTCCATTTTATTAATTGCGACTAAGATCTTGACTCCGGCTTTTTTAGCAAATCTAATAGCTTCAACAGTTTGTGGCTTCACGCCATCATCAACAGCAACTACAATAACCACTAAATCAGTTAGTTGAGCGCCATGCTCTCTTAACGCAGCAAAAGCTTCATGACCAGGTGTATCCAACAATGTCAGAGATCTTCCGTTATGTTGTACTTGATAAGCAGATATATGTTGAGTTATACCGCCAGCTTCGCCCTTAACCACACTCGACCCTCTTATCGCATCTAGTAGACTAGTCTTGCCGTGGTCAACGTGCCCCATGACTGCAACAATCGGTGGTCTAGGAAATGCAATATGATCCTTAAGCTCAGTTTTTGCAGTCTTAAAATTAATTTCTTTTTCAATTTTTCGTTCTAACTCAATTTCGAGACCTAATTCCTGGACCATTATTTGGGCAGTCTCAAAATCAATCCGTTCGTTCACGGTTACCATAACCCCTAATTTCATCAATTCAGTAATTAACTTAGTGACTGGTATCATCAGTTTATCAGCAAGCATTCCTACCGTAATTGAGCTGTCTATTATAATCTTGCTTGACATGCTATTTTAGACACCTTTCTTGTTAATTACTTACTCAAAATTGTAATCTTTAATCCGTTAGGTTATTTTTTTGTATCCTTAAGGCTCAGAGCGATTTTTCTCCCATCTAGG
>JAJYCU010000034.1 GCA_021778165.1 bacterium
TCTAGCTTTAGGTAAGTTAGGGTTGATAGAATAAGCCATGGTAGGCTCCTTTCTGTAGTTATTTGATAGTATTTACAGTATACGGAGCCTACCTTTTAGGTTGCAATGCTGGTGAGTTACTACGTATTTATTGCTTTTTACCGAATATTATGTTATGATATAAAAATGGTAACGCCGAACAATTATATCGAAAATCCAGAGGCGAAAAACGCAAGTCAGGATGTTTTATCGACCATCATTGATTTAGCTAAAAGTACTATTAAGAATGACTTAGCTAATAGCATTATAAATACTGGCGACAAAACAAACGACGATGGTTTTGGCTATTTAAGAACTTTGGACACTTCAATATGCGTAGTATCATATGATAGATACAGCCAAGAAACGAGACAACGTTTGGGCTTGGGCGATATCGAAATAGATATTACTCACTGGCTAGACCCCACTCAACTTGGTAAAGGACTGAATGAATTCTTTAATTTTAAATTCTATGTTGGCAATGATGGAATTAGAGGTATCAGAATATTTAATATTCGAAAATCGGTAAACTCTCCATTATTTGGTGGTGATAAAAATGATGGATTGCCTGTTTACCTAGAAGATAATAACGAAGCTATATCTAGTATGAAACAGTCTTTCGAGGGACTACCTGAACAAATTCAAGGTACTAATAATAGCGTAGAGCAGCTGATAGAAATAGGAAGAAGAGTAATCGGAGGACTAGACCCTAACGCATTAGAGATGGGGTTATTGAATGTTAATCAACATCAAGCCGAAGAGCTAATTGATTTATTAGTTTCCGCCGAACCTACTACAAACCCATATTTCGAAGAAATATAATCAATTCTACGAAAACCAAATATACTTGCATCTGCATGCACGATGGTCCTCCAAAGATAAGCATTTTAGTTTGTTAAAGATTCGATTTCTCGACATCCATTGTACAATGGATATATGCGTATATCGCATTCAAGAAAATACTGGATTTTTAGCCTTTCGATATTTTTTGTCTGGGGTGTCGTTTTAATTGCCCATTGGACGATAGGTAGTCCACCACAACTTAAAACATTAGCTGTTTGGTTATTTTTCTACTTCGTAGGTTGGCTTTTAGCTACAATCGCTAGTAGTGTATATAGATAACTTTAACTTTAATTTAATTTATACACAAAAGCAGGCACGATTGCATTCAATAACTCTTATGTCAATCATTTAGTATATTTATAGCTAACTAACGCTAATAAAACTACTGTTAACCTATATTTTCATAAACTGAAATAGGTAATAAATAAGATACGCTAGCCAAAATACAGCTTTAAATATCGCAAAAGCGACTAACTTAATGGTGCCTGAATGAAAGTGCAGATAATAAAATAGAGTACCGATAAAACCAAGAAACCAAATTCCACCTATGCCACCATGTTGACTTACATTTATCATTCTCGAGCTAGTATATTTATTATCTTTATTTAGCATAACAACTCACTAAACTTCTCTTTCTATTGAAATCGTACATTCAGTAACCAAAGCCGCAATTGCACTAACGGCAGCTAATACTGGTAGTAAAACAGCTCCTACAACACCAATCGTTAGGGGTATCTCAATAATTGATTTACCTTCTTTAGTTTTTATTGTAATCTTACGAATATTCCCTTGCTTAATAAGTTCTTTAACTCTTTTTAACAGTTCTTCGCCTTCAACTCTAAACTCTTCTTTTCGTTGTTTCTCCATATTTACCTTTCTTTAGCAGATATGCCTGATAACTCTCATAAGCATACTATTGTAGTAATTAAATAGATGTGGTTTTTATCACATGGTACATTATCAAGATATAATTAAAAATTACGGACAAAATTACTTAATAAACTTGGAGCCTCATTATAATAGCAATAACCCGTATGATAGCTAAAAATCACGATTAGCTTATGATGATCGGTCTACAATTAGAAATGTTATTTTAAATCAATTTTATTATTCTAAAAATTTCTCTAGCTTTTTAAGTTGTTGATTAAATCCCATCTCCATACCTTCAACTGCCATTTTGGCATTTGGGCCAGTATTGTTAAT
The DNA here is from genome assembly GCA_021778165.1 of bacterium. The sequence continues at coordinate 2,065 of JAJYCU010000034.1, forward strand.
TGTTGCTTTTAATAAAATTCTGGTCTTATTTCCTTCGTCAAATAATTCTATATGTGTTGTTTGGTCAATTTGAGTTGTTTTTTCTTGTCCTTCAGTCCAAGCCTTAGCATCATAGGATAACTTTAAATTTTCCTCAACAATTGTATATCTGGCATCCATCGGCCATCTTACACCTTTATAGGGGCCCATAGCCTCACCCGCAACCATAACAATATAAAATCTTCCACCAACACGTAAATCTACTTCACATTCAGCTATATCGACGTTATCTGGTCCCCACCATTGACGTAATTGTTCTGGATCTGTCCATGCATTCCAAACCAAACTAGTTGATGCCTCATAGATTTTGTTTATTTCCAGTTCTTTAATTGGATTCATAATTTATCCTTCCTGTTTACTTAACTTTAAATATTCTTCTAAATTATCTAAGCGACTAGTCCAAGATCTTTCAAAAGAAATTATCCAATTATTTAATTCAATAAATGCATCAGGGTTTAATGAATAAATTCTTTTTTGGGCAACCGGTTTTACATTAACTAATCCACTGTTATTTAATATTCGTAAGTGTTTAGATATTTGAGGTTGTCTTACTTTTAAAATTTTCACAAAATCATTGACTGAATATGACTGATTTTTTAACAATTCTACTATTTGAAATCTATTGGGTTCAGCTAACGCACTAAAAGTTTTTATATCCATATTTATAATATACTATTTTGAGTATATTCTTGTCAAGGAATATACATTATTTATTTATCATAATAAAAGAACCGACTTATTAAGACGGTTCTTTTTAAGTTTGAGATGGTTACTTATGGTGTATGAGCCATATTGTAACGCCGGTGGAAATTACTACTAAAGCGTAGAATAAACCAAGGCCGACTGGCGAACCCCAACTAAACCAACTTCCCCAAGCCCGCCAATTTTTCATGTGTTCTCGGTGATGTTGGTCATACCACTCTGTATCAGTTTTTTTATCAATCATAAATTTTATCCTCTTATAATTAACCTAAAACAGTACTATCGACCATATACTATCTACTCTTTAGGTGAATACCACATTCCTAATATGTCACGAGTAATGACTAGGCTGTTGCAAGGTGGATTTATATCATTAATCAAATCTTAACATTATTAAACAATTCTTATCAAATGAATGACTCAATAGCTTTTATCTTTATGTTAATATTAAGTGGTGCAAAAGGCATTAATTACAGGTGCAACAAGTGGAATAGGTAAAGAATTAGCTATTTTGATGGCTAAGTCTAACCATGATTTAGTTTTAGTTGCAAGAAATAAAGATAATTTATTAGCTGTAAAAAATGAGATCAATAGTTTCTCAAGCGTAAATGTTTCATTCTATCAAGCAGATTTATCCCAAAATGGTTCTGCAGCAAAATTATTCAATGAAACTAAAAAAGAAGGTATTGAAATTCTTATTAATAATGCCGGGGTGGGTCTTAAGGGAGATTTCTTCCATGATGATTTATCAAAAACTATCCAAATAGCACAACTTAATATGATCAGTCTAATGGAATTATCTCATCTATATGGAAATTATTTTTTAAAACAAAATAGCGGTAAAATATTAAACATAGGATCAATTGCTGCCTTTTTGCCAGGACCTAAACAGGCAGTATATTATGCGACAAAATCATTTGTTAGAAACTTATCTAGGTCACTTGCTTATAATTTAAGAAACTCGAATGTTACAGTTACTACCCTTCATCCGGGAGTGACTAAAACTAATTTTTTTAATGCTTCAGGGGCTACTAATTTTAGTAAAGGCGCACCTGCATCTTCAGTTGCAGCACTTGGTTATAAAGCAATGATGAATGGTAAAATAGAAGTTACTTATGGTCTTTTTAATAAATTCTTAGTAAATTTTGTTCTTAGATTTATCCCTTATAAATACCAAGCATACCTGGTAGATAATGCTTCTGAAATATAGATATAATTTCGAAAAAATAAAATTACTACTTTTTAAATTAATAAAAGTAGAGATACTATCGGTGACTATTTAAATTTGATATACTTTTTTTAAATGGAAAGACAACCGACAAAAGAAGATAATTACCCCAAAATCGGAATTTACGAGCATTATAAAAGTACTCCTGAAGATCGAAGATATTACCAAATATTAGGTTTCGCCAGACATACAGAAACAAATGAAATATTAACTATCTATATCCCACTTTATCTTACAGAAAATACTCCTGGACTAAGGCTTCAAGCTCGACCCCTAGAAATGTTTACTGAAATAATTAATATCAATGGTGAAGAAATTCCAAGATTTCGTTATATCGGACACGAAATTTAACTGTTAAGTATTTGTTTGATTTAAAATTTAAAATCCGGAGACTCAAAACATTATTTCTTAAAATAAATATTTTGTTATTATTAAAAAATGGAATCAGTCGATCATTATCTGAACAATTTAAAACCACAGCAAAGAAAAGAACTTAAAAAAATACGCAAAATTATACATCAATTTGCACCCGACGTAGAAGAATCAATCAGTTATAAAATGCCAGCTTTTAAGGTCGATAATGAACCTCTTGTTTATATAGCAGCGTTCAGTAATCATTTAAGTTTTTTCCCAACTTCTAGACCAATAAAAGTAATGAAAGAAGGCTTAACAAATTTTAAGACTTCCAAAGGTGCTATCCAGTTTACTGCAGACAACCCATTACCAGAAAAAATAATTATTGAACTTCTAAATATAAGATTAAATGATATTAGAAAAAATGAAGAATTCATTGAACAAGTGCCACCTAGTAGTAAGATTCTTAGCCAAGTAGCTAAACCGATAAAAATTAAAGAAATTAAAGATCCGGAGACTCAAAACATCATAAATACAATGTTTCGTATCGCATATGGCAGACAAGGCGACAAGAATTATCCAACATTAGTTGGTTTAGCTGCACCACAAATTGGTATATCAAAACGTATTATAATAATTGGAATTAACTCGGTTAGTGATGGTCAGCAGCCTGAACTAAGAGCCTTTATAAATCCAAAAATATTAAAATTATCAAAAGAGACAGAGGATGGCCGTGAAGGTTGTTTTTCAACCTCTAGGGTTTGTGGAATAGTTGAAAGATCAAAGTCAATAGTATTTGAAGCATATGACAGAAATGTTAAAAAAGTAACTATAACTCTAGAAGGTTTCCCTGCAAGAATTGCGCAACATGAAATCGATCATTTAAATGGAATTAGATTCCCAGACAGAATAACAGATAATTCAAAATTGCATTGGGTCGAAGAATATGAATTTGGCAAATACAGAAATAATTGGAAGAAATGGACTATAAAATGCTCACCAGAAAAATGGCAGGCAATCAAATCTGGATTAATTAACTTTGTTATTTAAATTCTATGATTATTTGTTTTGGGAGAAATAATTGGAGTTATCGCAAATACTAAGATTAAAGCATAAATAACTGCAAAACCACACATAATCGAAGGAATCCCATTAATTGTTTTTGGATTAATCGTATTAACTATACCTGTAGGAAGCAAGAAGCTTAAATAACCAAATGCTTGTAGATATAGCGCTTTTTTTATTTTTTTAGATGAGGACCTAGCAAAATAAAGACAAAGCCCAATACCAAGAATAAGGAGCAGATAATAATAAGCAAAGTAAAATCCACCAACTTTATTAGCAAGTGTGAATATTGAATAATTTCCACCACAGACGCGGCTTAAAAATGCAGTATTTTGAAATCCTAAAGTTATAGCGAATATAAAACTAACTAAATAAGTCGAATAAATTGACCAGTTATTCGTTTTCTTAGCAATCTTATAGATTAAATGCAGCCCTAGCGCAGGTAATAATGTAATTGCAACAAACCCAATATGCATAAACAGCTCAGACTTATATCCACCGCAAACATTAAATTCAGCTAGTTGAAATATTGCTAGTAAGATCAAGATAGCGGCTATAATTCTTGTGACAGAATTCAATTTATATCGATAAATTACATAAAAAAACATCGTCACTTCTATTATCATCGTAAGCAACATTATAGGTGGCGAGAAACAATATAAAGTATTATTTCTTTTCATTATACTAAGATTAGCATTTATAAATTATTTATCATAAATATAATAGATGCTTTTTAAAAAATTTAATTAATTGTCTTTAATATTTTTTTGACTACTGAGTCTTTATTATTTTCTGAAATTCAGTTTCACCGATTATGCCAGCTAAAATTCTTTTGGATAACTTTTGATTTTTCAACATAAAATCAAAAGTTGTTTTAGAAACATTATCAAAAGAATCAATAAGAAGACTATTTGATGTTTCAATAAATCCTGATACTTTTGGTCTAGAACTTAAATTGATAACACCAAGAAATAAACCGTGTTGTAATTTTTCTAAACTAGACATATTTTGCCTAAAAACACTTAAATCATTAACCCCTAGATCAATTAATTCATCATTAACTGCATACAATAATTCAATCCATCCTACTTGTAAAGTAGGGTTTAATGAATCAATTCCCTCTTGCCCCAAAAATATAACAGGATTTCTTAACATACATTCTGAATTATTTAATGTTTGTTTATCTTCAGTAGAAGCCACTATATTCGAAAAATTTTCAGCTAAAACTAATTGTTCTTCTTTAAAATGTTTCATTCTATCATGTAAGATGAATGATTCAACTTTATCACTTGGATGTAATTCAAACATATATATATTATTAATTCTATTATTTAAACTAAACAAATAATACCATAATATTATATATAAGTCAATAATACCGTAGTAACTCACCAGCATTGCAACCTAAAAGGTAGGCTCCGTATACTGTAAATACTATCAAATAACTACAGAAAGGAGCCTACCATGGCTTATTCTATCAACCCTAAC
>JAJYCU010000035.1 GCA_021778165.1 bacterium
TTAGGATTAGGTATGCGGATACCAGCTGAAATGTTGCAAAGGTCCTGAGTTCTAAACGTAGTTACGTATCACCAGCTTTGCAACCTAAAAGGTAGGTTCCGTATACTGTAAGTACTATCAAATAACTACAGAAAGGAGCCTACCATGGCTTATTCTATCAACCCTAACCTACCTAAAGCTAGAGCAATTGCAATGCAACTGCTTGTACAAGAGTTCCTGCTGATTCTAGGAAGCGATTTAAAAAACTAACAGATCCGCTTGTCTTAACTGAATTAACTAAATCTATGGATAAATATACTATTCCATTTGTGAAATCACTCAAAATTAATACATCAAAATTAGAGCCTACTCAATCAGCCCAGTTAATAATAAAAGAGATCGGCTTACGACAATTCTAGAGCTATTTAAAGAATTATTGTGAAGTATAACTGGCTTGAAAAAGTATCTTTCTGCAGGTACAGTAAGTCCCTAAATGAGAAAGAGCGATCGATGAGTTAGAAAATTTGATTGGACTAGGTAGATTTTCTAATATGCCCTTTCCTAGTGTTATGTGCGGATTATAATTATCAAGAGACTGGTGGTGTTTAAGGTAGTTTTTTACCCAATGAATACTTTGTGATGAAACTTTAGGTGGAGATAAAAAATAATCTAGTTTAACGTCGTTATCTGTTAATAATTCTTTAAAGGCAGTCATAACATCAGCGTGTAATTTTAGAATATCTGAATTAAGTTCAACAGTCAGCTCTGATATCTTAGTCATATCTTGTAAAGTTGAAACCCTAGTTTTTTCAATTGAAATTGGAATTTCATTTATACTTTTGGCTAATTTATTTATCACTTGATAGGCTAAATGCAGCTTAGATCTTTCTATTATTCCCATAGCCAAAGTTATATGAGGCAAACAGTTAATTAAATTTAATTTAGTCGGTCCTTCATTAAAGGATTCAATCAGTTTTATTATGCCCCTAGATACATCCTCTGGAGGTATCAAGGCAACATCTACTGCTAGACAATCAATCATTAACATATTTTAGCACTTAGAGGATGCGTGAGCTTTATATATTTAAGCCAGTTAATGGTTTGGCTTTTACGATACAATCTCAAAAGTTTAGTATATTTTGTTTTTAGCGAATAGTTAATACGAGGATAAACTTACCATACTGATACTCAAAGCCTTGATCAAGCGTTATAATTCGAGTGCACTTATGACGTCTTGCACAGCCAACCTGTAGAGCGTCTTCAAAATCTCCTCGGTCATTGTCATGAGTCCATTCAATATCATCCAGAGTCATGTCGAGTTTTTCGTATTTATCAAGAAAATCCCATGCTTTATCTTTTGGTTGTTTTTCGATTTCTACGAAGTACATAACTAAATCTACACTTAGCCCTGATGTGCAGAATTGAATCTCTTCTATATTTCCAAGTAATTCCACAACTTTTCCGTAGAAAGTGCGATGAAAAAGTATTTCAAGAAGAACATCAGCATCAAGAAAAATTTTTTTTCATGCAGTGATTTAATTTGCGTATTTCTTAGAAAGATACTGTTTTCGTAAAATTTTATAGTCAGGTTTCATGGGTAATCTCGTACTCGATAAACACTTATACCTAGCGATTCGTGAAATGCCTCAGGTGACCCAGCTCGAGAGCTGTATGAAGACTTAACTGAAGGGTGTAGCCCAACCCACGGTTTGCCATGATAGGTTACCTGATATACCGAACCTTTTGCAACTTCTTTCATCATCTTCGATTGATTGAGCTGAAACTCTTTTGCTGTGACCGTCTTCATAAGACAATGTTATTACTTTAAAACACAAAAGTCGAACTATTTTATAATATAATAGACCTAAATATCACAAAGCGTGAAAGCCTACCAAATTTTGCTTCAAATATATAGTATTGGCCCATGATAAAGCTAAAAAGGAACCAGCTGAATGAATATTTTTTAGGATTTATAGGATTGAGCACCAAAAACGTCTTACTATAACTTAATTTAAATACTAATCTCAAACCTTGTGACGTATATATGTTTTTCATAAAATAATGAAAAGATAAGAGTATTCCCGAGGGCGCTAAACCCCAAACTACTATAAAAATCTGTTAATTTCAGATTATCAGACAAAGCGCTCAGTCTAACCCCTATTTTATCTCTTCGTCCAGCTTCGTCTATAATTTCTGGCAACATGATATTTGGGAAATAGCGAGTATTTCTAACTAAGTTACTGGTTGCCAGTCGTCCAACATATAGATATTGTGCTAGATCATCTTCCCAGACAGATGAAGATGCTTCAATTTCAGATAACCTTGCGGCGCCAGCAATCTGATTTTCATCATCAAAACAATATAACTCTCTTACTTTTATATACGGCTCAAAGTATTCGTCACTAAACTGATCAGGCCTATCAATATGACCAACTTGATTTGCATGTTTTGTCGACTGAACATATAAAGTTTTTAGATTATCAATGTCTTCAAATTCTGCAACTCTCATTCAAATATATTAACAGATAGAATTTTCGAACGATAATAATTTTAAAAGCATGCTGTGTTTTGATTTGATGGTACCGATTAAATTTAAGTCTGACATATTTTACGAATCGAAGGTGCCACGTTAACGGTTGTAATCTTTTAAATAAGGTAATGCCGCCGATACAATGATAATGATTATCCCAGTAATAACAAGCATACTAAGTTTCTCGCTAAAGAATAGGACGCCAAACAATACACCAAAAACAACTTCAAGCAGACCTAATATACCAGCTGCTCCGGCTTCGATTAGCTTTAGTCCTTTTACAAATGCCAAAGAGGCTACGACTGATGTTAGGGCAAATATAACTAAATATAGCCATTGAATATGTAGACTAAAACTTGGCCAAGACTTCGTAAAGATAATAGCCATAAATAAGTTAGATATTATAGAAACAACCCACAAAATAAGAGTAGCTTGAGTAGTCTTATAATTAATCTGTTTTACAAAAACATTGTTAGCAGCACTAGACATACCACTCAAGAAGGCGGCCAGTAAAGATAACAAACCCAGTCCATGAACTGACTGTAAAAATATTAGAGCTACGCCAGATAGCCCTAAAATAATGGATATAATCTTATGCCAGTTTTGCTTTAATCTAAAGTTGCTCAAACTGATTTAGTTTTAATGCTATGACTCCCAGTATCGCGACTACTAGAATACTGCGAAATAAGGATGCAGTGTAGCCATCAAAAAAATTCCCCATAAGCTTAGTCCATATGCCATAGCTAGCATAAAAGAAAGACGAAGCTACAACTAAACTTGCCCCGAGTGGAGCTTTTCTTTTCATTCTTCTAATAATAACAATAAAAAGCTGACAGGAAAGATTTTTAATTAACTTATTTTGAAATTGAATTAAATTTATTAATTATTTCTTGTAGCCTATATCTTGGGCCTTCCCACCAAATATATTTTATAAATTCATTAATCGATACCCATCTATAGCTAATGTGTTCCTCGTTAAGTACTGATTATGAATAACCAATCTGTGCAGCAAAACATTTTTCAATAACTTCTAGATTATTGGAACGATCAATATAAGTTATTGTCTCATTAAGCCCAAATATTTTTGAGGGTTCAATACCAATTTCTTCAGTTGTTTCTCTTATCGCTGCTTGTTTGAAAGTTTCGTTTACTTCAACCCCACCTGTAATAACGTAATATTCATAACTAAGCCCTGGCTCTGGGTTGGGTTTCAGTAATAGTAACTCTAATTTTAATTATTTTTCCTATAAACAATAACTCAAACTTTTTTATGATTATTCATAGTTTAATTTTATCAAAATAGCCTAAATGATTCTTTTATATTTGCGATTGTTTCCTTAGCCGCTTGATTATCATGTTTCATTAATTGAGCGGTCATAGTAATAATTCGCGTCATCTCTTCTCGAAGTCTTATTTTATCTCTAAGTTTATTATCATCACTGCCATATGATTTAATGGCGGCTTCGAATATTAAATTATCGGAAAAATCTGCAAAATCTTTTGAAGGATCAGCCTTGCAAACATCGCCAAAATCTATTACTCCTACTCCGGTGTTCTGACTATAGAAAATATTATCAAAATGAAAATCACCGTGACATAGTTTTTTACTTCCGCCTAAAGAATTTAGTTGAGATGGCCAAATATCGTAGACAAGAGTATCTAATCTGTTTTGTTCTTCTGTAGTAAAGAACTTTCCGGTTAAATTTAAGCCTTTTTGATACCAATCTTGAACCTGTATTATTTCTTGATCAATACTCATAAGACGAGCATCCTCTAATCGAAGTTGATGAAACTGACTTAAAAAATAGCCGAGTACTTCTCCGATATGTTCTTTCGTTGCAGAATCTAGTTCAGGTAGAACTTTAGCTAGGGGCAAACCAGCTATACCAGCGTAACCGAAATAACGATAGTAAGGGTCTTGCCAAAGGACTTTCGGGACAGTTACTCCCGAAATAATTCCAGAGGCTAATTCAAGCGCTTTTATTTGACTACTGTATCTTGCTCTAATCTTCTCAGAACGAGGAAACTTAATAATATACTGTCCGTCATTAATTACATAAACTCGACTATCCCAGCCAGAATCATTAAGAGTGACCTTATCGTTATCCGATAGATTGGCAATCTCTTTAACTTGACTCTTTTCTTGCTCTACGACAGCAGGAGGTGTTTCTTGTGATTGCATTATATGTCAAAGTTTAACAGTTTATAATAGAAAATTGTAGGGTACATTGTATGACAAAATCAATTTTTAGACTTTGTGATATGTATATTTTTTTTTAATTTATATATTTAGCTAATAACTCTAGAGATCTTTTGATAAGTCTATCGCCAATGCTACCCCATTCAAAATACAATCCAAACTCTTCTGGCTTAATAAATTTAATTTAGTATATTCTTTAAGACCACATAGTTAAGAGTAGGTGTTTTGATGCTTATTTTGACCAGTCTAGAAGATGGTTTTCAATACAATAAGGTATAACACCCTCTTCAATAGAATCCGGCAGTTTGATGCCTAGAGATTTGTAATCACTGCTAATAAATTTAAACTCTTCCAGTTCAGGATCTGAAATCTTAGGGCTTCCAACTAAACTAACAAAATAGGTTGAAAGTACTAGTGTGGCATCATCAAAAACTGCCTTAGCCTTAAAGTCACCAAGCTTACTCTTAATAACTGCATCACAATCTAATTCTTCTTTAATTTCTCGAATAAGTGCTTGTTCTTCAGTTTCACCACTCTCAATATGACCACCTAAACTAGTCCAGATATCCTTACCAACTTTCCTAACCATTAAGAATTTATCTTCTGCTATAACTACGGCTGCTACTTTATGGATTGCATTCATATATTATTAATACCAGAGTTCCAGCGTAATAAGACTTTGCTTAGAGGATATTTAGGTTTTGTGCTTGATGTTGCTTCATAAGCTAAAATTTTCTAAAACATTAATTTTACTTATGAAATATTGATCATGAGAAGCGACTAAAATAGCGCCATTATAGTTTTGTAGAGCTGCTTCAATTTTTTCTCTCGCTACTATATCTAAATGGTTTGTTGGTTCATCAAGTATTAGTAATTGATTGGGTGATAGTAACATTTTAGTGAAGGCCAATTTTGCTTGTTGGCCTCTAGATAATGAACTGGGAATTTTTATCATATCATCTTCATTTAAGCCAAGACTTCTTGCTTCTCTAAAAATACGGCTTGTTGGTTGACCACTCGAAAGTAGGTTTTCTAATACGGAGACTTCATAATTAAGTCCATAGACATCTTGAGAAAAGTATCCAATAGTTACATTATTACCGACCTGTACTTCACCACTACTTGGCGGAATTAAGCCTGATGCTATTTTAAGTAAGGTTGTTTTACCAGAGCCATTAGGACCTTTGACTAATATTCTATTTTTACCTCGTATTTCAAGGTTTATGTTTTCAAGCACAACTTTATCGTAAGATTTATTTATACTATTAAGACGAAGTATTAACTTTGAATTACTAACTTCACCTAACAAGTTAACTTTAAATTCTTCGATGCGTTCAGGTTTTTGAATATCGTCAATTTGTCCTAATCTTGAATCAAGAGCTTTTAATTGTTTACCTAAATTATTCTGAGCAGCATTTTTGGATGAATGAAAGGTTAATTTATCTTCGTGCTTTATTTTATCGTATTTTTCACTAGATGTTTTTGTTAACATACTAGTTTTTTGATTTCTAAGTTTTTTTAGACGATTTTTCTCCTCTATATTTTCATTATACAATTCTATTTCAGACCTGCGTTCAATTTGTTTTTGTTGATGATAAAAATCATAATTACCACCATATTGTTTTATCTTGCCATCATGAAGTTCTAAAATAACATCTGCAACATTATTTATAAAAGCCCTATCGTGACTCGTAAATAGGACACTCCCTTTGAAGTTTTTAATAAATATCTGCAGCCAAACAATTCCTTCTGCGTCAAGATTATTAGTTGGTTCATCGAGCAGTAAGGTTGTTGGACTGTCCTCTTGGCTTAATATTTTAGCTATAGCTAAGCGTGTTTTTTGACCACCACTTAAATCTGCTACTAACATTGATTTATCTATATCTACCATTCCGACCATATTTAGGGCATAATCAATCTGCCAATTTTCATTCTGACCAAAGCTTTCTTTGATAGTTTTCCCTAAAATTGCTTCTTGAGGTACGTAACCGATTGACTCATTCTTGGTATGGACTTCACCAGAATCTGGTTTAATATTGCCAGTTATAATTTCAAATAATGTTGTCTTACCGGCACCATTTTCACCAATTAGAGCAATAACTTCACCATT